>JBJTGO010000199.1:0-9030 GCA_046093985.1 Actinomycetota bacterium | reverse complement strand
GCGTTTGGTGTAACCCCAATAGAGCGATGAGTTGAGTCGATCCCAATTCGGCCAACCAAGTCCCGCACTTCGATATGCGGCATAGACCAAACCAGAGCAATCGAAAGCGTTCGGACCTTCATCGCCCCAGACATATGGCTTCTTCGCAAGGACTTGCTTCTTCGCAAACTCGACTGCTTTGAGGCGTTGTTCTGTTGTCGTCCTTACCGTGGCGCGACCAGAGAAACCATCATCAGTCCAGACCTTCGATTGATTCGGCGTCTCTGTGGCTCGACGTGCATTCTCTTCTTCAAGGAGAGCGAGTTGTCGTTGTTGCTCTAGAGTGACACGAACCCTGCGCGCAGAAGAGAGTTCCTTTGCGAGTTGATCCTGCACCTTCTGTAACTTGTCGACCTCGGCTTGTTGCTCCGCCTCTGCCGCTTCAGCTTCCTTCTTTGTCTCTTCGACTTTGGCGGTTGCTATCTCCTGCTGAAGCTTGGTGGCATCTGCCTCTTCCTTGGCGCCCTCTGCAACGACTTCAGCGGACTTGTAGCGAGTCAACGCAGTCTTGTTGTTCTTGCCCAATGAGTCGAGCACCGCATAACGATCCATCAGGTCCTGCGGTCCATCGGCTTTCAGGAGTGAGTCAAGATCAGTGAAACCACTTCCCATGATGTAGGCGTTACTCGCAAGGCGACCGATCTCATTGTGTGTAGCGGTAACCGCCGCTACCGCTTCGCGATAATGCTTCGCAGCGGCATTTGCCTTCTTCGTTGCGACTGCGAGGTCTGCTCGCGCCTTCGCATATCGAGCCTGCGCCGCATTCGCGATTGCAGTCAATTGCTTCAAGGTCTTCGTTGCGGCGTTGAGTTTCGCTTGTGCTTTATCTGCAGCTGCCTTCTTCGCTGCCTCTTTCTCCTTCGCTTCGCGGATCTCTTTGAGTGTTGGCTTCGGAGTCTTCGCAACAGCAGGAGATGAGAGTGGGAGCAGGAGTGGGATGATCGCTACGAACGCGATCCAACGACGAGATCTCACATACGCTCCCTGGGGAAATTAGGAGTGTCCAGGAGATAAGGATAAATCAGCGCGCTTGAGAATGCTGGAATTCTGCTGAGAGTGTGTCGCTCTCTTAGTTGGCTACATCACGTCGCTTGAAAAGGAGCGATGCGATGATCGAGATCACGATGAGGAAGACCACGGCATAACGCATCGAGTACTCATAACTCAGGTCAGCACTTCCGCCTTGACCGATATTGCTCAGCTGAGTCCCAGGCATGTAATCAGCCAATGAGCGGCGAACTGCGACCAAGATCGACTCAACGATCAAGATCCAGATCACACCGATCGAGATGGAACTGATCGGGGAACGGAAGAGGAGACCTAGCACCATTCCGACGATCCCATAACCGATCGTCGCGAAAGAGACATTGAGGAACGAGTTGAAGGTGTCCCAGATCGCATCTGAGGTGAACCAGGCATCGGTTACAACTCGCGCTCGTGATGAGAGCGCATAGGAAAGACCCATTCCAATCACTGCAGAGAAGATGACGACGATCAGCGCGAAGAGCGACATGGCAATGAATTTGCCGGCAAGAATCTTCATCCGTGATGGTTGTCGAACCAAGAGATTGCGAAGCGTGCCGTAGGTGTACTCCTGCGCCGTCTGCGCAGCGAAGACACAGAGCGCGGCAAGACCGAGAAGTCCGGCCGACTGCGAGAAAGTGAGTGCGAAACCAGATGGAAGAGCGAGCATCTCGCGCGTAATCACTTGGCCTCGATCACCATTTCCACCAGGATCATCGATCAAGAGATAGATCACGGCGGTGACCATCGCGACGAGTCCACCCACTGCAAGGAGTGTTCCAAGAAGAAGGGTTGGTCTACGTAACTTCACCCACTCAGCAGAGAAGACACGAAACATCTACTTGCCCTCTCCCTCAGTTGCTGCATCCGGTTCAGTCATCTCGAAGAAAGTCTCCTCAAGACTTGGACGAAGCGGTGTGATCTCCGAAAGCGTGATCCCTCGAGTGAATGCGAGACGGTTGATCTCTGCGCCATAACTCTCACTCGCCACGATGTAGAGCTCATCGCCACGCACCTCACAAGAGTGTCCGGAAGCCTCCGCCAACTCCCTGACGATCTGAAGGCCATGGGATTCAACGGCGCGGACTCGGATATGTGGCTGTTGCTGCGCCAATAGGTCGCGGGTCTTCCCAGCGAAGATCACTTCGCCCTCACGAAGGATCACAAGATGCTCACTGATCATCTCCAATTCACTGAGAAGGTGCGAGGAGACGAAGACTGTGATGCCACCATCAGCAAGACGTCGCAAGAGATCTCGAACCTCTTGTATTCCAGCAGGATCGAGACCATTGGTCGGTTCATCGAGGATCAACAGTTTCGGATTGGGAAGGAGCGCTGCTGCGATACCAAGGCGTTGTTTCATACCCAATGAATAGGTCTTGAACTTGGAGTCTGCCCGATCCCCGAGACCTACTAAATCCAACAAAGAAGGGATGGAGTCGGTGGAGTAGCCGCCGATTCGCGCTAGGACTTTGAGATTCTGGAACCCAGTGAGCGCTGGATAGAAGGCTGGCCCTTCGATCATCGCGCCGACAAAGGAGAGGTATCGCTCCGGCTCCGAGATCGGAATGTCGAGAACCTCACCACTTCCACCACTCGGTGAGATCAGCGCGAGAAGCATTCGAATCGTCGTGGTCTTGCCCGAACCATTGGGGCCGACGAAGCCACAGATCGTGCCGAGTGGCACTTCGAAGTTGGCGTGTGAAAGCGCATAACGATCGCCATACTTCTTCGAGAGGTCTTTGACTAGAAGCGCGCGATTACTCACTCACTCACCTTACCAATCACGCTCTTATCTACTTGTTGAGACCAAGATATGTAAGGACAGCCAAGACGCGCCTGTGATTCTCTGCCTCAACTGTTAGTCCCAACTTGCTCAAGATGCTAGATACATGTTTCTCGACCGAACCTTCGGTGATGTAAAGCGACTTGGCGATACCAGCATTCGATTTACCCTCTGCCATCAGGGCGAGGATCTCGCGTTCGCGTTTGGAAAGGTCGGCAAGCTCAGGCCTTGCCACTTCATCAGCCATCGCCTCACGAACTGTCTTCTCACTTACCTTTCGGCGATCAACCCATGATCTCAACTTCGCATCGATCGCACCGTAGAAGCCACCGGAGAGAAGACCCTCGACCATTCGTGCCATCGCATGGGTGTTGCGTGGAATAAGCCAGAGGGCAAGGAAGATCAAGATCACTCCGATGAGGACGGACCACCACGATTCGACGTTGTACGTGAGGAAACCTCGATCGACCTCATCTCCGATCTCAAGACGCAATTTGCCGGTAGAGCCGAAGAATTGGAACGAACCAGAGAAGGTATCGCCGCCGTCGACGATCTCGAATGATCTATCGAAACTCGAAAGGATCAAGACTCCAGTGCCAGCCAAGATGATCAAGAGTCCAGTGACACCGAAGACGACAAGGATGAAGGAGAAGATCGACCATCCAAATGCTATGAAGACATAACCGATCGCCATCCAGCTACGCAGCGATGTGACTCGCTCTTTGACCCCGTCCCAGGAGAAGAAGGGATTCTGGAACCAGTTGGGGACCACGCCGAAATCGGTAGCGAGGATCTTGTTCGTCCGCCAGATCTCGAACTTCGCGACTCGCTCCATCAAGGTGAGGACGAATAGGAATACCAAGACTGCCAGCGGAATGAGAGTGAAACTGTTGAATCCGATCATCACAACTGTGAAGAGTGCGATCGACACTGGTAGTGAGATGAAGAGGTAGACCACCTCACGAAGGCGCTGAACGATTGATCTTCCGAATGACTTCATGGGCGTGATTCTTCCCGCTCCAGAGAAGTTTCGATCACGGTGCTAGCAGGTGTTTCTCGTGATCAGACTCAAACTAGGGCTAACACCAAGAGAACGAGTGAGATCAGTGAGAGATATGTGATCGAATCGTGGAATACCCGGATCGCCGCCTTCTCAACTTTCGCGATCTCACCTCGCATCCGAGTGAGCGAGAGTGCGAAGTAGAGATTGACGAGCGTTATGACGAGATAAGACCAAGTCGGGGCGGAGAGCGAGAGAAGCAAGAGATAGGAAGTGACCACCATCAAAGTGGTGTGCATCCACATCTGCCAGACCACGGTTCTCATCGGTGCGACGACCGGAAGCATCGGAACGCCTGCTCTTGCGTAATCCTCTTTGTACTTGATCGCGAGTGCCCAGAAATGCGGTGGAGTCCAGAAGAAGATCAAGAGGAAGAACCACCAGGCCGGGGCCGCCAAAGTGTTGCTCACCGCAGCCCATCCGATCAGAACTGGGATACAACCTGCGATCCCACCCCAAACGATGTTCTGTGGCGTTCTGCGCTTGAGCAAGAGCGTATAGGCGAAGACATAGAAGGCGATTGCAGAGACAGTGAGCGCTGTTGCAAGGGGATTAGTAAATACCCAGAAGATCACAAGCGAGAGGATTGAGATCGCGAATGCGAATGCGAGCGCCTTCTCCTCACTTACTTGATCATTGACGATCGGTCGCTTTGAGGTACGACCCATCAACTGATCGATATCGCTCTCGATCACCATGTTGAAGGCATTGGCAGCACCTGCAGCGAGAGTTCCGCCAATGAGGGTCGCAATCGCCACATCCCATGGCGGCAAACCCTCTGCAGCAAGAAATAGCGCTGGCACCGTGGTGACGAGAAGAAGCTCGACGACTCGCAATTTCATCAATGCGATGTAGGGCTTCACAATCGGTGAGCGTACCCAAGTCGCTCGGTTAGGGTAGGCGCGTGCGCTTGATCACAAAGACGATTGCGATTCTTCTCACGCTCCTTCTTACACCTCTTCTCACTCTCATCACAGCGCCGGCGATTGCTGAGGAGAAGAGCATCGCCGATCGCACCATGAAACTTGTGAAGACCATCACTGGTGATATCGCTCCGAAGTCAGTTCGAGCATCAGGCAGTGGGTTGGTCAGCGCGCATAACATGATGTATCGCCATTCCGTGACCATCTATGACGCGAAGTCGATGGAGTTGAAGGTCACCGTCCCAGATCGCGTGAGATTGAGCGATTTCGGCTTCCCGCGATTTCCCACCGAGGTCCGTGGCGCACCGGTGGAAGGCACCTACTCACCTGATGGTAAGTATCTCTACGTCACCAACTACGCGATGTATGGAAAAGGTTTCACGAAGGAAGGAACCGATACCTGTAAACCTAGTGATGGCTATGACCGTGCATTCCTCTATCGAATCGAACATACCAAGTTCACCATCGACAAGGTCTATCGGGTCGGTGTCGTTCCCAAAGTGGTCGAGATCTCCAATGACAATCGCTTCATCCTGGTCTCGAATTGGTGCTCCTATGACATTTCGATCATCTCAACCGAGGAAGATCGTGTAGTCAAAACAGTCTCCATCGGACGGTATCCACGAGGAATAGCGATCTCCTCGGATTCTCGCTTTGGCTATCTGGCAGAGATGGGCGGCTCTTCCATCCATAGAATCGACCTCGCTGATTTCTCAACCACTCGAATTCCAATCGGTGCAAATCCCAGAGCCCTTCAACTCTCCGCAGACGATTCCATCCTCTACGCAACACTCAATCTCTCCGGCCAGGTCGTGGCACTCGATCTTGCATCGCAGAAGGTAATCAAGCGAGCAAAGACTGGATCTGCAGCGCGAAGTCTCGTCATCTCCGATGATGGAAGCGCTCTCTTCGTCGTCAATTATGGAAGTGGAACCCTCGCAAAGGTAAGAACCAGTGACTTCAAAGTCCTTGAGAAGAAGAAGGTCTGTAGCGAGCCGATCGGGGTCACTTTCGAGAAGACCCTCGATCGCACATGGGTCGCCTGTTACGGTGGCGCGATCAAAGTCTTCGACAATCTCTAGCACGCTAAGGAGTTCCCCATGACGCTACGACGCACAGTGATTGTCGTAGCCCTTGCCAACCTTGCTTACTTCGTCGTAGAACTCCACTTCGGTCGCATCTATAACTCCGTAGCTCTCATCGGTGACAGCGTCGATTTCCTTGAGGACGCATCGGTAAACATCTTGATCTTCCTAGCCATAGGTTGGTCACTCGCAAGACGTCAGCGCGTCAGCTATCTCCTCGCGCTACTACTTCTCATCCCAGGAATAGCCTTCCTTTGGAATGCAATCCGGCAGTTCGCCGATCCTCAGACCCCCGATGGAGCTGGTATGGGTTGGGTCGGATTCGGAGCCCTCTTAGTCAATGTCAGTTGTGCCTTCTTGATCGCACGACATAAGAGCGAAGAGGGTGGTCTCGTGGTCGCTGCCTATTACTCGGCACGAAACGATGCGATCGCGAACATCCTCATCATCATCGCAGGTCTCATCACTGTGAGTACCGCAGAGGTTTGGCCGGATCTCCTCACTGGAATCGTGATCTTCGCGCTCAATTCAACCGCCGCAAAGGAGATCATCACTGCGGCCAGAAGAGAGGAGAAAGATCATCGCGCATGATCCATTTGCCTCGCGCTTGTTGCTAAGGAGTGATTGTGATTGGTTTAGGAGCAGCGAGTGTGGCGACCATCCGATCAATTGAAGCCCGAGCACGCTCTGTCGCGCTGTAGTACTTCGGTATCCGATCCGCTAAGACTGCGAAGATCAATTCCTTCTCTCCTGCTGTGATGAAACCAGCAAGGCTCACAGTGCCATTGACCCAACCCGTCTTCGCCCTTATCAGTCCGACTGCTTCGGGAGCCGTCTTCTTATATCTCGTCTTGAGGGTTCCGGTCTTTCCACTCTTCGGCAGTCCCTCATAGATCGCCGCGTACTCGGGCAGGTTTCTGATCGCAGCAAGTAGTGAGACCACAGTCCGTGCTGTGACTCGATTCTCTTTTGAGAGACCGCTTCCATCCTTGATCACAAGACCATCGATACCGATGGTCTTCGAGAGCAGAGCATCTTGGAAAGTCTGTTGTAGACCTTTGACATTCTTCTTATATCCATGCGCCTCAGCCGCGTGCTCTGCCAATCGTTGTGAGAGTCGATTGTCACTAAAGCGCACTGCGAACTTCACCATCTCATTGACGGTGGGTGAGAGAATCTGATAACTCTGCTCGAAGGCGAGCAACTCGGCCTGACTCTTGCTGACAGGAGTGAAGGTCACTCTGACATTGCGCTCCTTGAGGATTGCTGACAATCCTGCGATATCACTCGGATAGAGACCTGAGTAGAAGATCTCCCGTTTGATCTTCTTACCTTCCTTCAACTCATCCTTAGGCAGATTCTTCAAGATGAGATCTGGTGCATAGGCCGGGCCGTATTTCTCTGAGACGCTTCGATACATGGTCAACCACGGATCCCTCTGGCCGATGATCACCAATGAGGTGCTCGACTCCATGGTGTGAGCAGAGGTCACGAATTGTTTGCTCCCACCGAGGTAAGTGATTGCAGTGAAGGAGGTGAGGATCTTCAAGACCGATGCCGGGATACTCGGTGAATCGGGACGATTGCGATGAAGTTCCGTGAGATCGGTCGGATCGATGACCAGGATCGCAGGATCAGCAAGTGATTTCGAACTTGCCTGCTTGAGGAACTTCTTAGGGACACAACTCGGCGCAGTGAGCTGACAGGACTGGGCCTCTTCAAGTTCGATTCCAATCGCTGGTGCGGTCGAGAAGAGAAGGGCGAATAGAGTCACGAGTGTGATCGCTCTACGCATCACAGACCTCCTTGCCACATTCCACTCACGTCGTTCGAACGCCTCCGACAACTCTATTCACGTCGATCAGGAATCGACTATAGGGTGAGCAGTATGCGAACGGGTTATCTTTATCACGAGATCTTCGGTTGGCACGATACCGGCACATATACCGCTGATATGCCTTCAGATCCTGGTGTCGGCTTACAACCATATGTGAATTATGAGAATGCCGATACCAAACGTCGCATCCATGAATTGATCGTGGTCTCCGGGCTGATCGATGATTTGGAACGGATCACGCCTCGTTTAGCAAGTGATGAGGAGTTACTGCGGGTACATACAAAGGAGCATCTGGATCGAATCAAGAGGGAATCCGCATCGACCTATGGCGGTGATGGCGGTGATGGCACGACTCCCTTCGCTAAAGGAGGTTTCGAGATCGCAGCCCTTGCAGCTGGTGGCGCGATCGAGATGATGGATGCAGTCATTCAAAGTAAGGTCAAGAATGGTTACGCACTCATCAGGCCTCCGGGACATCACGCAGTTCGAGAACGTGGTATGGGATATTGCATCTTCTCCAATATGGCGATCGCCATCGCGGCTGCAAAAGCGCAGCATGGCAACGACTTTCGAGTCGCCGTCATCGATTGGGATGTACATCATGGGAATGGAACTGAGTCGATATTCCTCGATGATCCTTCTGTCTTGACCATCTCACTACATCAAGATCGACTCTATCCGCATGAAACGGGTGACCTCAATGTCCGGGGCAGGGGTGGCAGCAATATCAACATCCCGCTTCCACCAGGTACCGGCAAAGGTGGATATCGATATGCGATGCGTGAAGTGATCCAACCCGCGCTCTCTGCATTCAAACCGGATCTCATCGCAGTCGCCTCCGGTTTCGACTCTTCGGTCTTCGATCCGTTGGGGCGAATGTTGCTCACCGCTGAGGGATATCGAGAGATGACCGAGATCTTGATGGAGAGCGCAGACTCCCTCTGCGAAGGACGACTAATGGCAACCCATGAAGGTGGTTATAACGCGACCTATTCACCATTCTGCGGGCTCTTCGTACTGCAGCAACTCTCAGGGATCAAGAAACTTGATGATCCCTTCAATCATGCAGATCACTATCCCGGTCATGAATTGAAGTCACATGAGAAGAGCATCATCGATCAAGCTGCGCTCATGGTGCGCGAGATCGCGCAATGACAGAGGCAGACATCGGACCGGGTGAGTTCTATCCCGTCGTCGGTGTCGGACCACATCCAAAACCTTGGCCCGATGATCCACGTCTTGATCCCGAGTTACTTGAGAAGGGCGACCGTCGAAAC
>JBJTGO010000198.1:0-7885 GCA_046093985.1 Actinomycetota bacterium | reverse complement strand
TCGACTTCGAAGAAGGTCGGTTGATGACCGTATCTGACATTTCTGTTGCTCCGATTTCCTGGTGTTGTTAAGTTGTTTTGATCCGCGGGGATAGATCGCTCGGGGAAGCGTTGTACTTGGAGGGAAGATTCGCGGAGGAAGTTCGCGATGAAATCTCTACTGAGGAATTCGATGGCATCGCTCGCAGTAATGCGATCTCGCCTTCGAAGTCGTCAAGGGAGGAGAAGTTACGGTAAACCGAGGCATAACGCAGGTAGGCGACCTCATCGAGTTCGCGGAGTGGCGCAAGGATTGCCATGCCCACCTCTTGTGCCTCGATCTCGGCCTGACCTGTTGCCCGCAGGCTCTCTTCGACCCGTTGTGCCAGGAGCGCTAGATCGTCCTCATCCACCGGGCGGTTCTGACAAGCCTTACGGACGCCGTTGATCACCTTCTCGCGACTGAAGGGCTCGGTCGCCCCACTTCGCTTGATGATCGCCAAGATCGAGGTCTCCTGGGTGGAGAAGCGAGAGCCGCACTGAGTGCACTCTCTCCTACGACGGATGGCGCTGCCCTCTTCGAATGGCCGAGAGTCGATGACCCTCGAGTCATCGTGTCGGCAGAAGGGACAGATCATCGGCGTGTCTAACCTTTCAATGTTGGGAATTTCCCGGATGTGGGTGTATTCCGAAACTTCCTCAAAAGTGGCTGAATACCACTAGGTGTGGAAGGTTATCGCAAAATCACCCCAACATCTAGTGGTAACTGTAGACCCCGAGTTGAGGGTTTGACCGGATTTACTCGCGTGTCGGGATGATCAGGCGCGTTCCCGCAGGCAGGCTCGGTGTGGCGAGCGCATTGAGCTCGATGATCCGTGCGACGTTCTCTTCTTGATCGCCGCCAAGGAGTTTGGCGATGGACCAGAGGCTCTCGCCGGGAGCTACCACGATCACCTCGAGATGCTCTCGTCCGCTCTTGCCGCTCTCTGCCGTATCTGCAGATACCCCAGAGATCGCTGAGTAACCACTCGCGATAAGGATCGATACCGATGCGACCAAAGCGATTCGTGAGATCAGGCGGCCGCGCCGGGTCAGCCGAACCCCTCGAAAAGCGCTATTTTTCAATGGTTTTTCAGCCATCGAAATCGAAGGGATAGTCGATGTAATCGCGTATGTGGCCATGGGATCACTTGCCTTCACAACAGGGTCATCGACACCGGGGATAGTGTTCGAACACCTGTTCTAAACCGAAAGGTACACCTCCCCTCCGACACCGGCAAGTTATTTTCGAACATTTGTTTGAATTTCTTCCCCTTTCCCCCTAGCCTTCTCCCATGAGCGAGATCCTTGAACTACCTGACTCCCTTCCCGATGGCACTGGCTTGACTCAGCGCCAACACGCCATCCTCGAGGTCATCCGCAAGTCCGTAGAGGAGCGGGGCTACCCACCAACGATGCGAGAGATCGCCCAGGCAGCTGGGCTCGCCTCCCCTTCGAGCGTGAAGTACCAACTCGGTGAGTTAGAGGCAAAAGGCTTCATCCGTCGCGACCCATCTCGGGGTCGAGCTGTCGAAATCAAGGAGATCTCCGAGAGCGGTGCCGAGGTGGCCAAGACCCATGCCGTTCCCCTCGTTGGTCGAATCGCTGCAGGTTCGCCGATCCTTGCCGAACAAGAGGTTGAGGAAGTCTTCCCACTCCCCGCGACCCTCGTTGGTGAAGGCGAGCTCTACATGCTCAAGGTGGTCGGAGATTCCATGGTGGATGCCGCCATCTGCGATGGCGATTACGTCGTAGTTCGCTCCCAGAGGGATTGCAACAAGGGCGAGATTGTGGCCGCCATGATCGATGGCGAGGCGACGGTCAAGACCTTCTCTGTAAAGAACGGCAAGGTCTGGTTGCTCCCAGCCAATGATGACTACGCCCCTATCCCGGGCGATAAGGCCGAGATCCTCGGAAAGGTGACCGCGGTCCTGCGTTCGGTTCGGTAACCAATCTCAGGCCTGGTGAGGGGTAATTAGGCAACAGTTTTGTTGCGTTATTACTCGCTCTCTTTTACCCTCCTCTCGTTACCCAGACATCGCTTTAGATGATGTCGAGACTCGAGAGGCAGACTGTGCAAAGTAAGCGATTTTCGACCCTTCTCATCGCCGCTCTCGCCGTTGGAGCGAGTCTGCTCGCTGGATGCTCAGGTGATAGCTCCACGGAGGTGAGTGAGTTGACGATCTACTCCGGGCGGAGCGAAACCTTCATCGCCCCCTTCTTGGCTGAGTTCGAGGCAGAGAGTGGGATCAAACTCAATGTTCGCTACGGCGATTCGGCGGAGCTCGCAGCTCAGATCCTTGAGGAGGGTGAGAACTCCCCTGCCGACCTCTTCCTTTCGCAAGATGCCGGCGCCCTCGGTGCAGTAGCCGAGGCAGGTCTTCTCCTAGACCTGCCGCAATCAATCATGGCCTCGGTCCCTGCTCGCTTCACCTCGGCCGATTCGAAATGGGTAGGCATAACAGGGCGAGCGCGAGTCTTCGCCTATAGCCCTGATCGAGTAAGCCAGTTGCCGACCTCCTATCTGGATATGAGCGATCCCATCTACAAAGGTCGGTTTGGCATCGCACCAACAAACTCCTCATTCCAAGCCTTCGTCACAGCACTGCGCCTTGCAGAAGGCGAGAGCGCTACTGAGACATGGTTGCGTTCCATCATCGCAAATCAGCCAAAGTACTACGAGAAGAATTCGATGATCGTCGAAGCGATCGAGAACGGTGAGATCGACTTAGGGCTCGTCAATCACTACTACATCTTCGAAGTTGCAAAAGCTCTCGGTCGAGAGATCTCGGTCAAGGATGGCTTCTTCGCCGATGGCGATCTCGGCAACATGATCAATGTCTCAGGCGCAGCGATCCTCGCCTCTTCCAAGAAGGGCGATGCAGCGACGAGATTGATCGAGTACCTGCTTCGAACTTCTACTCAAGAGAGATTCGTCGCTGAGACGAAGGAGTACTCACTTCTGGAGGGGATTGCAGCTCCCACAGGGTTGCCTGCTCTCAGTGAGATCGCAGCCCCAAGCGTTGATCTCAATGCCCTCCGCGATCTCAAAGCCACACAAGAGCTCTTGATCAAGGTCGGCTTACTCTGACTATCTCCTTGGAGAGACCGAATCCCACCGAGCAGAAGCGCACCCGAGCGCACCTCGGTGGGTTCACTCTCACTGCCCTCTTGCTTGCTCTTGCAAGCATCCCTTCTCTCTATCTCATCCTCCGAGTTCGAAGTATCTCCAGCGATGAACTCGTTGCCATCCTCGCTCGACCCAAAACAGGCGAGATCATCCTCAACACATTCACCCTCGCGATCGTCGTAGCGACGCTCTCGGTCGTCATCGGAACTCTCTTCGCTAGCCTCATCTTCTCCAGTAACTTCCGAAGTCGCGGCATCTTGCTCGCACTCTCCGCACTTCCACTCGCGATCCCCTCCTATGTCTTCACCTACTGCTGGATCGCGATTTGGCCGAGTTTCCGAGGATTCTGGGCTGCTGCTCTCGTACTCACCTTCAGCACCATGCCCTACATCCTCTTAGCGGCATTCGCAGCGCTTCGTCGCATCGATAAAGTCCAGGTCGATGTCGCAAGGTCCTTGGGATGCAATCGTTTTCAGGTCTTTACCCAAGTGATCCTCCCTCAGATCCGTAACTCGATCGCAGCGAGCACTCTCCTCGTCATCCTCTACGTCTTTAGTGACTTCGGCGCCGTCTCACTTCTCGGCGTCGACACATTCACTCGTGCCATCCAGAACCTCTATCGCGCTTCTTTCGATCGCCAATCTGCGGCTCTTCTCGGCTTGATTCTCGTTCTCTTCGCAGCGATCTTGATCTTTGCAGAAGAGAGAATGCAAAGACGCACCATCAACGCCCGCTCCACCGCTCGGATCAAAGAAGAGATCGCTCTAATCACAAAGAAGACGCCTAAAGCCTTGGCATTTGCCGCCATCATCGCCTACTCACTTCTCGCTCTCGCAATTCCTGCCTACGTATTGATCACGCGCATGGTTAGTAACTTCCAGGGAATAGATCTCGCCTCTCTCGCCACCGCCACCTTCAACACCATCCTGGTCGCAACCCTTGGCGCAACGATTGCGATCCTCTTCGCACTGCCGCTTGCCTGGACCATCATCTCCACGCGAAGTCGCTTCGCTTTGGCTACAGAGAAAGTCGTTCTCATCACCCACGCGCTTCCTGGCGTGGTCCTCGGTCTCTCCCTCGTTGCCTTCTCATCAAGGATCCCTTGGCTCTATCAGAGCATCGCTCTGCTCGCCTTCGCCTATGCCCTCCTTTTCCTTGCAAAAGGCGTTGGAGCAACGCGCACCAGCATCGAACGAGTGCCCCACGGCTTGAAGGAAGTGGCGACAACTCTTGGTGTCTCGCCGCTAGAGACGATGCGACGAGTGACTATTCCACTTGCTGCCCCCGGCATCGGCGTTGGATTCCTGCTCATCCTTCTTACCGCGATGAAGGAACTCCCTGCGACTCTGATGCTGCGCCCCACCGGTTTTGACACACTTGCGATCGAAATCTGGTCGGCGGCGTCGATCAATCGATTCAACGAAGCAGCCCCCTACGCGCTGCTCTTGATTCTCATCGCAGCGATTCCGACCTTTATCCTTTCTCGACCTGATCGCCAGTTCCAGGATGAGGGAGGTAGGCAGTTATGACATCACTTGAAGTCAACGCTCTCACCGTCCATCTCGGAACACGCAAAGTCCTCGATGAACTCTCGATCACGATTGCTGCCGGTACCTTCACTGCGATCTTGGGGCCAAGTGGCTGTGGCAAGACCACCCTCCTTCGCGCCATCGCTGGCCTCGTCCCACCTACTTCCGGGACGATCCGCTTCGGGAAACAACTGGTGAGCGTCTCGTCACTTGTCTTGCCGCCGCATAAGCGTCGTATCGGTTACGTACCCCAAGAGGCAGCGCTCTTTCCGCACTTGAGTGTCGCGGAGAACATCGCATTCGCCCTCTATAAGGAGAACTACACCAAGTATCGTCGTCGCGTGATCGTCGCTGAGATGTTGGAGTTGATCGGACTCTCACATTTCGGTGATCGGATGCCAGGAGAACTCAGTGGCGGGCAACAGACCCGCGTCGCCCTCGCGCGCGCCCTCGCGATCGAACCAAAGATCGTCCTTCTCGATGAGCCCTTCTCTGCTCTTGATGCAGCGCTCCGCAACGAATTGCGGGAAGAGGTCTCCACCCTCCTCAAGAAGCGAGCGACGACAGCGCTCATGGTCACTCACGATCGTGAAGAAGCGCTTGTCACCGCTGACATGATCGCGCTGATGCGAGAGGGGCGCATCGTCCAACATGGAACGCCATCTGAGGTCTACTTCTCACCAACGACGCCTTACGCAGCTGTGAGTACTGGTGATGCGCTCGTTCTCCCCGCAAAGCGCGCTGGCGAGAGCGTTTTCCATCCACTCACTTCCGGAGTCTCACCGGAGAGCAGCGAGAGTGGCACCATCGTCATTCGGCCAGAAGAGATCTCTGTCAGTCACGATCCACATTCAGGGCAACGTGCAATCGTCACCAAGATCGAGTACTACGGCCATGACGCCGTGGTCGAGTTCGGTCTCATTGAATCTGCATATCTCGGAACGCTCAAGGCGAGAATCTCTGGCAACACTGAGTTCCACCTTGGTCAGTCGATATATGTCGAACACCACGGCCCAATCCGTTGGTTCGCAAATACCTGACTAGCCCCTAAAGGCGATTAGTTCGCTCTCCAGCCTTCGATCCACTCTTCCGCGGATGCGAGTCCCACTCTCTTCATGTGCCTCCAGGTCGATCTCACCGAGACGATGGAATTTGTAGACGAGATCGCCTCGGTTGTAAGGGATCACTACCTCGATCTCGATAGCAGGATGTGGGAGCGCTTCTTCTATCGCGCTCTTCAAGAGTTCGATGCCACGACCACTCTTGACGCTGATTGCGAAGGCATCGCGCTCATTGCGCAGAAGGAGTTCTAGAACTTCTGGGTCTGCGATATCCGCCTTATTGACCACCAAGATCTCGGGGATCCCAGCGGCTCCGATTTCGCGAAGGATCGAACGGACAGATTGGACTTGTCCGAAAGGATCCGGACTACTTCCATCGACGAGATGGATGATGAGATCGGCGTGGAGTACTTCTTCGAGCGTCGACTTGAAAACCTCGACAAGTTGTTCCGGCAAGTCCCGCACGAACCCGACTGTGTCAGCGAGAGTGTAGAGGCGGCCATCCTTAGTCTGACTTCGTCGCACCGTCGGCTCCAAAGTTGCAAAGAGTGCGTTCTGGACCAGTACGCCTGCACCGGTTAGACGATTGAGTAGTGATGACTTTCCGGCATTGGTATAGCCCGCGATCGCAACGGCCGGGACTCGATTCTCATCGCGTTCCTTCCGCTTGGTATCGCGTGCTGTCTTCATCTCCTTAATCTCGCGGCGCAACTTCGCCATCTTGTCGCGGATCCTTCGGCGATCGATCTCGATCTTCGTCTCACCAGGACCGCGACTTCCGATTCCTCCGGTACCGCCCGCCTGACGAGAGAGTGATTGTCCCCAACCACGAAGCCGTGGCAAGAGATAACTCATCTGCGCTAATTCGACTTGTGCTTTACCTTCACGACTCTTCGCATGCTGAGCGAAGATGTCGAGGATGAGAGCAGTTCGATCGACCACCTTCACTTTGACCTTATCCTCGAGATTCTTCAATTGCGATGGGCTCAGTTCGCCATCACAGATCACAGTATCCGCACCACTCGACTTCACGATCCCTTTGAGTTCTGCGACTTTTCCAGAACCGATGAAGGTCGCAGCGTCTGCTTTATCTCGTCGTTGGATCAACGCATCAAGGACTTGTGATCCGGCTGTCTCTGCAAGGGCAGCAAGCTCTGTCATCGAGTTCTCGGCATCTTTCGCCGTCCCCGTGGTCCAGACACCGACCAAGATCACTCGCTCGAGTTGTAGCCGGCGATATTCGGCCTCAGAGATATCGGTAAGTTCGGTGGAAAGGCCCCGGACGCGACGAAGCGCCTGTCGATCCTGTAGCGCCAACTGTGTCGATTCGAACTCATCGGGCTTGAATTCGAAGGTGATCTCACTCGCTGCCAGGTCTTCGTCGAGATCCTTGTTGAGCTCTGCCTCAAGACGCTCGCTCTCTGCAATCAACGAGTCGTAATCAATCTCTCTCATCTCAGAGTGGACTCATCCCAGATACTTTTGAAGATCGAGATCTCGAATCAGAACTGCCGGGCCGGTCAGGGTCGCGTTCTCATGCGGATCGATATCGACGACAAGTCGGCCACCGGGGGCGTGAATCACCCACGAGATCGGCGCTCTCTTGCCCTTCTTGATCGTTGCCGCAAGGGCGACAGCGCATGTCCCAGTCCCACAAGATCGCGTCTCACCACTTCCCCGTTCGAAGACACGCATCTTCAACTCACCGTTATCGAGGAACTCTACGAATTCGACATTGACTCCTTCTGGGTACTCCGCTGCAGGTTCGACGATCGGTGCGCTCTCAAGTGATCCCACCTCATCGATCGAGTTGACGAAGAGGACAGCGTGCGGGTTGCCGACATCGATATTGAGACCTGTGAATCTCTTCCCATTCTGCACTCCGCTCACCTCACCTGGAACCTGGCTCACCTGCCCAAGATTGACCGAGATATCACCTGCTTCTGGAACTTTGAGGAACTTATTCCCATCAAGCGTGGCAATCGAGAAGATCCCTGCCTTCTCATGTCCACGATCGACGAGATATCGCGCCATCACTCGGATCCCATTTCCGCACATCTCAGCAAGAGAGCCATCGGAGTTTCGGTAATCCATGAACCAGCGATTCTCTCGCTTGGTGATTCGGATCAACCCATCCGCACCCACACC
>JBJTGO010000197.1:0-2200 GCA_046093985.1 Actinomycetota bacterium | reverse complement strand
TCCTCAAAGGCCTGCCTTTCGCCTACAACCGAGACCTGCAAGAGGATAAAGAGCCGATTCTCTCATTTGCAATATCGAGACCGTCGGACATTTCAATCTGATTTCCTTGAAGAACGAAATCATCACGAGGACCGCTTTCGGGTTCGCGTACCAGAGCGTGGCTGGGCATCGCCAGCAACGAGTCCCTTCAATTTCTCTTTGATGGAGCGAACGGAAGCCTCCTTTTCGCACGCCACGAAGATCGTGTCATCCCCCGCGATCGTCCCTACGACACCTATGACTTTTGTGCGATCGATGCGACCTGCAATCAGTTGAGCAGCCCCCGGCGGGGTCTTGATGACGAGGAGGCGTTGCGACTCGCTGATTCCCAAAGTCAGATCATCGATGAGGCCTCTTCCAGGTTCCGGAACCGAGTAGACCGTTCGTCCATCGACTCCTTTCCCTCGTACTGCACCAAGCTCCTCAAGGTCTCGACTCGCTGTCGCTTGGGTTACTCGAAATCCAGCCTTCGCCAAGATTCGCACCACATCATGTTGTGATCCGATCTTCCCTTGAGATAGAGCCTCGAAGATGATGCGCTGTCTCTCCCTGCGATCAAGTCGCGTCATGATCGACTCCCCGAAGCCTTCGAATTCAAGGTCTTCTTCAGCGCAGTGACGAATCGGTCAATCTCCTTCGTGGTGATGACCAACGGAGGAGCCAAACGGATCACAAAATCCGTAGCCGCATTGGCCAATACTCCTTCTTGCTGGAGCCTTGCAACGATCTCCTTCGCCTTTGGCGCGGTTAGAACGATTCCAATCAAGAGTCCGCGCCCACGGACTTCTGCGATCGTCGGAAGGTCAGAGATCGAGGCCTTGAGATAGTCATGAAGCGTGACTGCTCTCGCCATCAACTCCTTCTTTTCGATCACATCGATAACTGCATTCGCCGCCGCAGCCACAATCGGGTTGCCGCCGAAGGTACTTCCATGTTCTCCTGGTGCGAATTGCGGAGCTGATGACGTTGCAATCATGGCGCCCATGGGAAGTCCACCACCCAGCCCTTTTGCCAAAGTGATGATGTCGGGACGTACTCCTTCATCTTCGAAACCAAACCAGGTTCCAGTTCTACCCATCCCGGTCTGGACGGCATCGACAGCGAAGAGAGCGCCGTACTTTCGCGCGATTGACTCGACGCCACGTAGGAATCCTGAATCTGGCACGACGACACCGTTCTCGCCCTGAATCGGTTCGACGATGACCATAGCTGTACGGCGGGAAACCGCACGCCTCAGGCCATCAAGGTCGTCGTAATCGACGAAACGCACATCCCCGAGAAGTGGAAGGAATGGTGCTCGCTTGCCCTGTTGGCCAGTGATGGAGAGAGCGCCAAGAGTCCTACCGTGGAAAGCGCCTCGCATCGAGACGATCTCTCTTCTACCGGTGAGTCGCGAAAGCTTGATCGCTGCTTCATTTGCCTCGGCGCCAGAGTTGCAGAAGAAGACTCGCGACCCAGGATCCCCCACCATCTCGCCAAGCCTTGTAGCAAGTCGAATATTCTCGGGATGCGCATAAAGGTTGGAAATATGGGAAACCTTGGCGACCTGCTTACGAACGGCAGAGATGATCTCAGGATGAGCAGCGCCGAGCGCATTCGTCGCAATCCCGGAGAGAAAATCGAGGTAAGTCTTCCCGTCGGCATCCTTGAGATAGGCGCCCTTACCGGCAACGATTGCTATCTCCGGCGTGGAATAACTCGCAGAGATGGATGAGAGGAATTCGGCGCGCAATCTCTCATTGGCCCCCTTCTTCCCACTTCTCGCTCTAGCCATGAATCACCTCGGTGCCTACTGAGTTGCCGGTAAGAAGCTGTGAGAGCGCTACTCCATCGCGTCCATCTATGACCGATGCGCTCCTTGCTCCAGATTCCAACGCGGTGATGACAGCTTCAACCTTAGGGATCATGCCGGTAGCCAGTGAGGGAGCGAGTCGACGCTAATCACTGAGAGAGATCTGTTGAATCAGAGAATCTTCCTCTGGATAGTTTCGATAGATCCCTGGCACGTCTGTCATGAAGATCGCTCGCTCTGCCTTGAAGGCACCTGCTAGAGAACCGGCCGCGAGATCAGCATTGACGTTGTAGCCAAGACCCTTCTCATCACTGCTCACCGAGGAGAGAACGGGCAGAAAGCCCTGATCAAGAAGGGATTCGATGAGAG
>JBJTGO010000196.1:0-7851 GCA_046093985.1 Actinomycetota bacterium | reverse complement strand
CCGCTACTCGTTGCGTGCGATCTCCAACGCCCTAACGCAGTCAATCAATTGCAAGTGGTTGGAGATCAAGCAGGGATCCCCGTCTTCGCACCTGAACCAGGAAATGGCATCGGAGATCCAGTAGCAGTTGCCAAGCAAGCGCTTGATTTTGCGAATGCGAAACTTCATAACATGGTGATCATCGATACTGCGGGTCGACTCGGCGTCGATGCAGAGATGATGGCGCAGGCAGCCGCCATAAGGGATGCCACTTCTCCCAACGAGATCCTCTTCGTCATCGATGCTATGACGGGGCAGGATGCGGCGCGCACCGCACGTTCTTTCCACGATGGAGTCGGAATCACCGCGATAGCGCTGACCAAACTTGACGGTGACGCGCGTGGTGGCGCAGCGCTCTCTGTCGCAAAGGTGACCGGCCGCCCAATCCGCTATGCCGCCACGGGCGAGAAAGTGGGGGACTTTGATCTCTTCTATCCCGATCGCATGGCATCTCGAATCCTCGGATCCGGAGATATCGCAACTCTTGCTGAATCTGCCAAACGTGCATTCGATTCGGAGACGGCGAAACGACTTGAGGATAAGTTCTCGTCAGGAGATGACTTCACCCTCGCTGATTTCTTGGAGCAGTTGAAGGCGATGCGGAAGATGGGCTCGATGAGTAAGTTGCTTGGCATGCTTCCCGGTGCACAGACCGGCGCCATGAAGAAACAACTCGAGAGCCTCGATGACAATGAGCTAGTCAGGACTCAATCGATCATCGATTCGATGACGCCGAAGGAGCGAGAGGATGTGAAGATCCTCAATGGTTCTCGGCGAGCCCGTATCGCGAAGGGAAGTGGGCGAAGCGTCAAAGAGGTCAATGATCTGGTCGATCGCTTCACTGCTGCTCAGAAGGTGATGAAGCAGATGAGATCGGGCTCGACGCCACAGGTGCCCGGACTTCCCGTCATACCTGGCTCGACCAAACCAAAGATCCAACCAGCCAAGAAGAAGAGCCGTTCCGGTAACCCAGCGAAGCGAGCCCTAGAGGATCGGGGATAGCGCTCGATTTGGGGCGTTCTTGATCGATTGGCATAATACGGAGCCTGTTCGGGAGCCCCTCTACCTCTCGGCCGGATACGACTTCATCGTCATGATCAGTGAATTCGAGTAGCGGTCCCACGCGCTCATATCGAGTCCTCGTCGACGATGGTTGATTCCTATACGAAGGAGAAAAAAGAGTGGCAGTAAAGATTCGTTTGATGCGTCTGGGCAAGATCCGCACCCCTCACTACCGCATCGTTGTCTCGAACTCACGTTCGGCGCGTGACAGCAAGGCGATCGAAGAGATCGGTCGTTACAGTCCAGCAGTCGAGCCATCATTGATTCAGGTCAACTCAGAGAGAGCCCAATATTGGTTGGGCGTCGGCGCGCAAGCATCCGAGGCCGTCACAGCTCTCTTCAAGGTCACCGGTGATTGGCAGAAGTTCCATGGCCTTCCAGGTAGCGAAGGTTCGCTCCGAGTAGCTCCAGCTCGCGCTGATAAGCGAGTGGCATACGAAGCAGCAGTGAAAGCTGCAGCGAACGAGCCTGCTGATGGTGCGACCACGATGAAGAAGCGTGCTCAGGAGAAGTTGGCAGCGAAGAGTGCGCCAGCTGAGGCTCCAGCAGAGGCACAAGCAGAGGCACCAGTTGAAGTTGCCGCTGAGGCTGTTGCTGAAGTAGTTGCTGAGACTCCAGCAGAGGCGCCAGCCGAGACTCCTGTCGAGGTTGTTGCTGAATCCTCCGAGCCACAAGCGGAGTAATTGCTGATGTTGATCGATGAAACATTAGAACATTTGGTCAAAGGCATCGTCGACAATCCTGATGATGTCAATGTCAGTGAGCGCAACGGACGACGCGGAAGCACCTTCGAAGTTCGAGTCAATCCAGATGACCTCGGCAAGGTGATTGGTCGCAATGGTCGGACTGCTCGTGCTCTTCGCACAGTTGTCAGCGCACTCGCAGGTCGATCCGTTCGAGTCGACCTGATTGACACTGACGAGGAGCGGTAGAGCCCACGAGGATCCACTCCTCTTGAGAACCGTCTTTAAGATCTCGCAGAGGTGACCGATGAGACTTGCCGTCGCACGAATCGGTCGCCCGCATGGGATCAAAGGTGAAGTCACCGTCGAAACACTGACGGATCGCCCTCAAGAACGCTTCCTCGAAGGCGTGACGCTGGAGTGCGATTCGGCGCTTCACAAGAGTCTCGAAATCTCACGAGTGCGAGTTCATCAAGGAATATGGATGCTGACCTTCGCCCAGGTTTCTGATCGAAGTGAAGCGGAGCGACTTCGCAATTCAAGGCTTTACGCTGAGGTTGATGTCGATGAAGTGGAATCGGACGAGGAGAGTTATCACGTCGAGCAATTGAAGGGTCTCAAGGTTGAAAGTACGAGTGGCCAGGAGATCGGTCTGGTTATCGAGGTTGAGAATCTTCCTGGCCAGGATTTACTCAAGGTAGAGACGGCCAAAGGCGAACGGCTGATTCCCATGGTCCAACAATTCATCGAGGAGATCGATCTTGAGCGAGGTCGTATCGTCGTCAATGTCCCGGAAGGCTTGGTCGACTAGATGAAACTCACTGCGATCACGATCTTTCCTGAGTACTTCTCTCCGCTCTCGCTCTCATTGATAGGCAAGGCGCAGGAAGAGGGAATCATCTCCACTCAGATCATCAATTTGCGCGACTTCGCAACTGGCGCGCATAGAAGCGTCGACGACACCCCATACGGTGGTGGCGCTGGAATGGTGATGAAGCCAGATGTATGGGGAGATGCGATCGATAGCGTCGCAAAGACTTCAGAGTCTGAGGCCATTGATCTAGTCATCCTCACACCTTCAGGGCGGCGCTTTTCGCAGAAAGATGCAGTGCGACTTTCGAAGTCAGAAGAGATCGTCTTCGCTTGCGGACGGTATGAGGGAATCGATGCCCGTGTCGGTGAGTTCTATCGAAAAGATAAACGGTTTCGAGTTCATCAGCTGTCGATCGGAGATTACGTTCTCAACGGTGGCGAGGTCGCTGCGCTTGTCGTGATGGAGGCAGTGATCCGACTCATCCCAGGTGTCCTTGGTAATCCTGAGTCACTGAGCGAAGAGAGTCATAACGATGAGGGTTTCTTGGAGTATCCGGTCTACACAAAGCCACCCACGTGGCGAGGAGTCGATGTTCCTGAAATCCTGCTTTCCGGCAATCACGGTGAGATCGCGCGCTGGCGGCGTGATAACTCCCAGATAGTGAGTTCCGAGGGCTCCTGAACGCTCACCTGAGAAGCGTGCGCTGGGAATAAGAGCGACACGCCTGCGGTTGGGCGAGACATACCACGGGCTTTTTGGGAGTATCCGCCCCGTTACCGACCCTAGGAGGTTGATCCGCTGTGGCCACCGATTACGACTCACCTCGTAAGACGGACGAAGAGCTCCACGAAGAGTCGCTCGAAGAACTCAAAGCACGTCGCGCTGATGCGAAGTCCGGTCAGGTCGATGTCGATGAGGAAGAAGAGGCTCAGAACATCGAGCTTCCTGGAGCGGATCTCTCGGGTGAAGAGCTAGCGGTTCGCGTCGTTCCGAAGCAAGAGAATGAATTCACTTGCTCGAGGTGCTTTTTGATCCACCATTCGTCACAGCTGGCGCGAGGTCAAGGTGCTAGCGCCATCTGCAGAGAGTGCGCTTAGTCCTTCGAAGGATCTTCTTTTCGTATCGCGCCCCAGATGGCCTCGACAAGTTCATTTGGTCTCTTACTTCCTATCAACCAGCCTGGATGAGGATCGCGTTCGTCGTTGACTGAGACCTCGATTCCACTTCCAATCCAGAATCGATGTGCATGAAAGAGTGCTGGATCAAATTCAGGCCCGCGCTTTCTTCGCCATGCCTCACGATCAAGAGCCTTCGGGTCGGAGAGGAAACGGACTTCGATCCTCGCGTCATTGACGCGTAGCCACTTTCCATCGAAGTCGATTCTCTGTATCGCGCCAATCCACCAGATGGATGCAAGTGAGGTCGCCACAAGTGCAAAGGCGAGGGAGATGATGGTCTCCAGCGCCGCCCAAATTGCGAAAGAAGTTGCAAGGACGAGTGAGAGTAGCGCGAAGGAAACTCCAATAGAGGGGTAAATCCGTTCGCGAAATCCCATGCCGGTACTGTAGGTGAGCGACGTGTAACCTTGAACTATGGTCTCCACCCAACTTCCCACTTCTGCGGTGATGCCAGCTCGACATAGCAAGGCTCCGCAACCAGGCGAGAAGATCCCATCGCACTTTGGGCATTGCTTCGGTTGCGGTGATCTCCATCCTTCCGGTCTTCACTTTGTTAGTTATGCGGGATCTGGAATGAATCTCACGGGTCAGTTCGTAGTCACCGAAAAACATCAAGGCGCACCGGGACTTGCACATGGAGGACTCTTGGCGCTTGCGCTCGATGAAGCGCTTGGGAAATTGATGTGGCTCCTTCGAGCACCTGGAGTGACAGCGCGACTAGAGACAGACTTCTTGAAGCCAGTTCCGATGGGAACCACTCTCTACATCAGCGCAGAGATCCTGGGACAGGATGGGCGCAAGGTCTACGCGAGAGCTGAGGGACGACTTGGTTCACCTGAAGGACCACTCGCGCTTGCTGGGACTTCGCTCTATGTCATCGTCACGATGGAGCACTTCATCAAGAACGCTCCAGAGGGCTACTTCGAGCATCTTCAGCAACATAAGGACCTGATTGCCTTCGTAGACCCAGACTTTGGCATCAATCCATGAAGGTGAAGATCCAACTCCTTGATTCGGAGATGCCAGTACCTTATTATTCCAATCCGGGAGATGCCGGGGTCGATCTGCGATCCCGAATCGACCTAGAGATTGCACCGGGAGAGCGAGCGATGGTTCCTACTGGTCTTGCTGTCGCTATCCCTGACGGATATGTCGGACTTGTTCATCCTCGATCTGGGCTCGCCATCAAGAACGGGGTCTCGATGGTCAACACACCGGGAACTATTGATGCTGGGTATCGAGGCGAACTTCAGGTCATCATGATCAATCACGACCTTAGGGAGAGTTTCAAGATCTCACGTTTCGACCGGATCGCACAGTTGGTCATTCAGCGAGTTGAACGGGTTGAGTTTGAACCTGTCGAAGAACTTCCAGGGAGCGCTCGTGGTAGTTCGGGATTCGGATCGAGTGGGGTCAAATGAACCACGAAGATCGAAGTCTCATCATCAACGCACTTGGCGGAAAGAAGGGTCTATTCGATTCGGGCATCCCTGCCCTTGTCTTCCTTATTGTCTTCAATGTCCAGAATGTCGTTATTGATGCCGCTATCTTCGCTCTCGTTGTTTCCGCCGTCATCACGGTTGTTCGTCTGGTGAGACGAGAGAAGCTTCAGAATGCAATCGCAGGCATCGTCGGAGTCTTGATCTGTTTCTTGCTGGTGCGCTCGACGGGGAACGCCGAAGACTTCTATCTTCCAGGTCTGTTCATCAACGCTGGCTATGGCGCACTTTATCTTCTGACGAATCTCGTGGGTTGGCCGATCATCGGAGTCGTTCTTGGACCTCTCCTGGGTGAGGACTTCCATTGGCGCAAAGTTCCCGAGCGAAAACGCGTCTATCTATTGGCTGGCTGGATTTGGGTTGGCCTCTTTGTCTCGCGACTTCTTGTCCAGTACCCGCTCTATCTTTCCGGCAATGTCAACGCGCTTGGTGTTGCACGGTTGATTATGGGACCACCACTCTTCATCGCATGTGCATGGGCAACATGGTTGGTCATCAAGCGAGTTCCAGTGGCGAAGAAGCCTGGGAAGGTTGAAGCTTTAGGAGACGAAGCAGGCCTTAAGTAGGCGTTCCGAGCTCTCGCTTGCAATGAAGATCAATTCGTCCCCTGCTGAGAAGATGTCGTGCTCAAGAGGCTTGATCACATGGCCATCTCGAAGGATCGCAACCAGTGCTACATCCTCGGGGAGAGCGACTTCACTGATGGTCTTTCCGCAACAAGGTGATGAATCAGGGAGAGTCAACTCCACCAAGTTCGCTGATCCCGCCTGAAGCGAGAAGAGCCGGACCACATCTCCGACGCTCACTGCCTCTTCAACGAGGGCAGTGATGATCCGTGGTGTCGAAACTGCGACATCGACTCCCCACGAGCTATCGAACATCCACTCATTCTTTGGATGATTGACGCGTGCAACGACTCGGGGAACCCCGTACTCGGTCTTCGCAAGGAGTGAGGTGACGAGATTGACCTTGTCATCACCGGTTGCTGCTACGAGGACATGGCAGGTATCGAGTCGAGCGGTATCGAGAGATGAGATCTCACACGAGTCAGCAAGGAGCCACTCGGCGGTCGGCACACTCTCCATCTTCATCGCCTTGGGATCCTTGTCGATCAAGAGGATCTGATGACCGTTGCTCAGCAATTCTCGTGCGATCGCGCGACCGACATTGCCTGCTCCTGCGATAGCGACTCTCATGCGTGGTCCTCGGGTGGATTCGCAAGAGACGCAGTCACTGCAGCTATCTCCTTCTCGGGAACGAAGAGATGGACAACATCACCTTCTTGGAGGATGGTTCGTTCGAGCGGGATGATTCCTTCGCCAAGGCGAGTGATGAATGCGACGCGTGCTGAGGTATTTGACTGAATCAGTGAGATTGGCTCACCGTACCAATCTCGATGAAGTGGAATCTGACAGAGTTGGAGATTGCCCGAGGGCTCGGTCCACTCAGAAGATGCACCTTCGGGAAGCATGTGACGGACGATTTGATCGGTAGTCCAAAGGACGGTTGCCACCGTCGGTATTCCGAGGCGTTGATAGATCTCGGCGCGCGCTGGGTCATAGATACGAGCGACGACATTCGCAATCCCGAAGACTTCGCGTGCCAACCGCGCCGCAATGATGTTGGAATTGTCGCCCGAGGAAACTGCTGCGAACGCATTCGCCTTCTCGATACCTGCTTCGAGGAGGGTGTCACGGTCAAAGCCCATCCCTGTGACGGTCTGACCATTGAAATCTGCGCCGAGGCGTCGGAAAGCCTCACGATTCTGGTCGATCACGGCGATTGAATGTCCCATGCCCTGAAGTTGAATCGCTAGAGTCGATCCAACGCGACCACAGCCCATGATCACGACATGCATAATCGCCAAATCTACACCTCGGGCGATAACTCACCCTTCTGCTCGACCACGACTACCTAGCGCATTCTCTAAGGCGCTCCCAAAAGGCAAATCCCTTCGGAAGGTATGACCTATCCTCGCCACCGTGTCCACTCATCTCAACCAAGGAGGAGTTCCTCACTCGAGAGATGGAGTGGCGGTCGGTGATCGACTTACTCTAGATATCGAACGAGTTGCCCACGGTGGTCACTTCATCGCACATGCGCAAGGAATGACCATATTTGTTCGCGGTGCGATCACGGGTGAACGAGTGGTAGCAGAGATCACGCAGTTGAAGAAGCGAATCGCTTTGGCTGAGACTGTGGAAGTCCTTTCAGCCTCGCCCCACCGACGCGATGCGCCGTGTCACTACTTCCGAGATCGGGCCTGCGGTGGCTGCGATTTCCAACATATCGATTTGAAGTACCAGCGCGAACTCAAAGCTGAAATTGTCATCGATTCCTTTCGAAGGATTGCTGGAATGGCGATCGAAGTCGAGTGCTTTGCAGCCAAAGATGATGCGAGTGGTTTGAATTGGCGAACTCGGATGGACTTCACGGTCACCCCTTCACGGCGAGTGGCACTTCATCCGCATAGAAGTGATTCACTCACCGAGATCACTATCTTGCCCTTGCTATCTACTCCCACTCTGAGCCGCTGCCATGGATTGACCTTGGATTTCTCTAGGTTCGAGTTGATC
>JBJTGO010000195.1:0-1889 GCA_046093985.1 Actinomycetota bacterium | reverse complement strand
GCCACCCGCTGGCGATAGCGAAAACTACATCGCTGTAACTCTCCACACCCGTGGATAACCCTGTGGATAACTACTCAGCACATACTCTTTCCGCATGAATCCCGATCCGCTCGGCCTCTTTCCCACCGCGCTCGCCCTTCTTGCCTACCTCCTCACCGCAATCGGGGTAACCCTCTTCGCAATCCGGGTCCGAGAGCTCATCAGGCGGATCCGCCGCGGCCAAGCCGACCCAACAAGATCCGGCCAACGATCTTTGCGTCTCAAGCGAACACTTGCCGAGATCTTTGGTCATAGCAAGATGCTCAACTTCACCGCGAGCGGAATCGCGCACTGGTTCGTGATGATCGGATTCGTCGCACTCTCTGGCACGCTCCTCACCGCCTACGGACAGACGATCTCGCCCTCTTTCTATCTCCCAGTCATCGGTCACTTCGTCGGTTATGAATTCTTCGTCGATGCGATCGCTTGGCTTACTGGTATTGGAATCGTCACCTTGATAGCGATCCGTCAGACCACTCGCTTCACCCGGAGTGGAAGAAGGTCTCGCTTCTACGGCTCCGGACAAGGTAAGGCCTACTTCGTCGAGTTCGTGATCTTGGCAATCGTCTTCTGTGTCATCACGCTTCGAGGGCTAGAAGGAGCGCTCCTTGGCGTGAAGAGTTTCGATTGGAATTACGCGCTGACGATGCCTGTGGTCTACGCGTTCAATGGCCTCGATCAACTCACCATCGAAGCAGCGATCGTCCTTGTCGCATCGCTCAAGATCATCGTCTCCATGGCCTGGTTCGTCGTCGTCGCATCTCAATTGACGATGGGTGTTGCCTGGCACCGATTCCTTGCACCTTTCAATATCTACTTCAAACGCAACCCAGGAAGCGAGCCGACCTTGGGCGCACTTCCCGAGATGCTCTCGCACGGCAAGGCGATCGACTTTGAAGATCCAAAGGAAGACGATGTCTTCGGTATCGGAACTGCTGCTGATATCTCATGGAAGGGCCTTCTCGATATGGCGAGCTGCACCGAGTGCGGCAGATGCCAATCACAATGCCCGGCCTGGCATACCGAGAAGCCTTTGAGTCCAAAACTCCTGATTATGGCGATGCGCGATCACGCCCTCACCAAGATCCCTGCAACAGGACCGATCGTGGGCCTAGAAAACGCGCCAATTTCACCTGATGTGCTCTGGTCATGCACGAGTTGTGGCGCATGCGTCAACGAGTGTCCGGTCGATATCGAACATGTCGACCACATCGTCAATATGCGACGCTTCCAAGTCCTGGTCGAGTCAGAGTTTCCAACCGAACTTGGCGGCACCTTCCGAAACCTTGAGAAGACAGGAAACCCTTGGGGCGCCAACCGACAAGACCGAGACGCTTGGATCGCAGAGTGTGACTTCCCGATCCAAAAGATCGAAGGCGAGATTCCGGAGGATGTCGAGTACCTCTTCTGGGTCGGATGCGCTGGTGCATTCGAGGAGCGCGGAAAGAAGACAACGAAGGCTGTAGCAGAGCTACTTCATATGGCAGGAGTGACCTTCGGTGTTCTCGGTAGGCGCGAGACCTGCACCGGGGATCCAGCGCGTCGGGCTGGAAACGAATTCCTCTATCAAATCCTCTCGCGTGAGAATATCGAGACTCTTAGTGAAGTCTTCGCGCATCGTGGAGTGAAGAAAGTGGTCGTCACCTGCCCACATTGCTTCACCACGATCGGGCGGGATTACCGACAGAGCGGTTACGAATTCGAGATGGTCCATCACACTCAACTTCTCAATCAACTCGTTCGCGAAGGTCGTTTGAAGCCAGTCGCGCGCGCGAGTGGAAAAGAGAAGAAACTGACCTATCACGATCCTTGCTATCTCGGCCGTCACAATCAGATCTACGAACCACCCC
>JBJTGO010000194.1:0-3503 GCA_046093985.1 Actinomycetota bacterium | reverse complement strand
TCTCTTGATCTCATCTCCGTTGAAGCGTACGAGATAGACCGCGTCCCACATAAGCAAGCTCACTGGGGTGGAGCCAGTCATCGATGAGACCTGGATCGAAGGAAGCTTTGGACTTTGGGATGGCATGACCATCTTCGAAGTGGAAGAGAAGTATCCAAAGGAGTATGCGCACTGGCTTTCGACCGCTTCTTATGCACCACCTGGGGGAGAGTCCTACGAGGAATGCATGGCACGCGCTCGCCTTGGCATGGAGTCAGCGGTCGCAGATCACCCAGGTAAACGGATTGCCGTCGTTACCCATAATGGGATGATCAAGACTGCAATCGCGGTAGCGATGTCGACCGCACCGGAGTCAATTTTCAATGTGGACATCACGCCATGCTCGATCACGACAGTATCGATATGGCCATCCGACGGGCTCATTGCGCTACGTAGCGCGAACGAGCGCGGTCATCTTCGCTAATTGATCAGTTCGCCTCGCTGACGGTGGACATGTTGAAGTCCTTGATGATCATCGGCGGCATGGCAGTGCGATCAACATAATCAGCCCATTCACGAGGCTGAGTGATCTCAGTTGCTCCCGCTCTTGCGATGTTTTGCAGGAGATTGAGCGGTGAATCGTTCCACCGGAAGTTGTTGACCGCTCCTTGCACCTCACCACCTTCGACGAGATAGATGCCATCTCGAGTGAGGCCAGTGAGCAGGAGTGTCTGTGGATCGACCATGCGGATGTACCAGAGCGTGGTGATGAGGAGCCCTCGATCCATCGACTTCACAAGGTCATCGAAGGACCCGCTGCCACCATCGACACTGAGGATCAAGTTGTCGCCCATCGCAGCAGGGGCAAGCGATGTCATCTTCGATGCAGCACGCGTTGTGACTAGGTTCTTCAAGACGCCACCGGAGATCCACTCGGTCTTTCCGATCTTCTGGCCATTGTCGAAGACGGAAGTGAACTCACTCGATGCACCTGCGACGGTGAAGGCGATTGATTCAAGGCCTTTGTATGTGGGATCCGAGTAGAGATGTGCGCTCTGATTCGAGAACTTCTCACCGATCCGTGTCCCGCCACCGGGCTTTGAGAAGGGAGAGCGACCTTCGTGGGCGTCGCGCCCGGAGGCGGTCCAAAGCATGTAGGTGATCAGGTCGCTGATCGAGCCAGATGGGAAGAGGGTGTCATAACGCCCTGCTGGTAATGAGATCTTCTTTCCCTGCCACTCGAGTCGCTTGCGGATCTGCTCATCGACTTTCGGAATGGAGACATTGGAGAAGTCACGGGTCGCAACACCATGCCATGTAGAACGAGAACGTTGATGTGACTTTCCAGTCATCTCGACGCGACCTGCTGGTTGATCAAAGCGGAGTCGAAGTCCGCCCTTCGATCCGAGCCATGTCGTCTTATGGGTGTGCTCGGCATACCCGAAGAGTTCGATCCCATCTTTGACTGAGGCTGCGAACATTTGACCGAGGTCCGGTGCGATGTTGCTAAAGACTTCAGGTCCGGTGGCATGGTGCGCATCGCGCCATGAGCCACGTACGACGTTCGTGGCAAGTGGTGCGAAATCCTCAGCCTTGCCGGCAGCCTTTGCAGCCGCTCCCGCTTCGTTGATGACGGCTTCGATCTCATGAATCTCAACATCTGTGCGAGTGACGGAACCTGCGGCCATGCCGCCATCCATCTCGACGAATGCGATGACCGTGACTGAACGATTGGCGATCACACCATTGGTGGTGAGGGTGCTATTTGCCCAACGTAGGTTCGCTTGGGTGGAGTCGGTGACGATGACGATGCAATCAGAGAACGGCGCACCTGAGGTGATGCGTTCGATGAGTTCCTGTGCTGAGATCACTTTCCTGCCTCCGCAACTGTGTTGAGGATGTTGACCTTCTCGAAGAGTGCTGCAGGACATCCATGGCTCACTGCTGCTACCTGACCGGGTTGGCCCTTTCCACAATTGAATGCGCCGCCAAGAACATAGGTCGATGGACCGCCGACGACCGACATCGAATTCCAGAAGTCTGTCGTCTTCGATTGATAGGCAACATCCTTGAGTTGTCCGACGATCTTGCCATTCTTGATGCGGTGGAATTGCTGTCCGGTGAACTGGAAGTTGTAGCGCTGCATATCGATTGACCAGGACTTATCACCCTTGACCAAGATGCCGTTCTCAACTCCTGCGATCAGCGTATTGAGATCTGGACCCTTGGGATCTGGCTGAAGCGAGACATTTGGCATTCGCTGGATCGGGACATGTGCCGGCGAGTCAGCGAAGGCGCAACCGTTGGAGCGCTCGCGTCCGACGCGCGCAGAAATCCTTCGATCTAATTGATAGCCGACCAAGACACCGTCTTTGATGATGTCCCACTGTTGTGCTGCGACGCCTTCATCATCGAAAGCGACCGTGCTAAGGCCGTGTTCGGTGACTCGATCGCCGGTGACATTCATCAGATGCGAGCCATACTGGAGTTTGTTGAGGTTGTCGGGAGTCGCGAAGGAAGTTCCGGCGTAGTTAGCCTCGTATCCGATTGCGCGATCCAATTCAGTCGCATGGCCGATCGATTCATGGATGGTCAGCCAGAGATTAGAAGGGTGGATAACGAGGTCATAGAGACCAGGCTCCACGGAGGGAGACTTCACCTTCTCCTCAAGCAGAGTTGGAAGTTCTGCGATCTCTTCATCCCATTTCCAGATCGAGTTGCCCATCCACTCCCAGCCGTATCCAGCAGGTTGAGCGAGAGTGCGCATCGATTCGAAACCGTGCGCGCCGACCGAGATCGCTTCGATCTGAGTCTGCAGTCTTACTCGCTGCTGTGTCGTTGAAGTGCCGTGGATATCGGCGTAGTGCTTCTGTTCCTTCACATACATACACATCGCAGATGCGTGATTGACCGCGCTATGTGCAAGGAGTTTTCGCGATAGGTCGCCGAGTCGCTCGAACTTCTCAACAACAGAGACAGTGAAGGGTTCAGTTTCATAGGAGGAGACCCAACTGCGATTTGAGTAGGTGGGTTCTGGTGCGAGCGCGACAGTCTCTGTCGAAAGAGGAGCGGAAGTTTTCGCCATCGCGACGGCCGTTTTGGCCAACTCACGAGCTTTGTCGACTGAGATCTCAGGAGAGGAGGCGAAACCCCAGGTGCCGTTGACAATGACTCGAACTCCAACGCCAGAGATGGTGTCATCGGTCTGAGTCTCTGGTTTTCCATCACGGAGATTGAGGAGCCCGGTTCGCACGCGTTCGATTCGGACATCGACATGAGACGCACCAGCGCTCTTCGCGCTTTGGATTGCAGCATCGCTGACCGGAGTCAACGGAAGGGCAAGGAAATCGGCATCGACGGGATGAGTCATGCGCGGAGCCTATTGGGAGATCTCCTCATGTGCGAGAGGCCCTCTCTTCCATTGATCAGAGCACGCCATTGAGATGGGTAAACTTCGCCACGAAGAGTTGCCCGGATCACCGCGTCGTAGGAATACGCCGAGGAAAGTCCGGACTCCAATGAGC
>JBJTGO010000193.1:0-2517 GCA_046093985.1 Actinomycetota bacterium | reverse complement strand
CAGCGATGAAGTTGGCATGAAGTTTGGCATCAGGATGGCCATCTTCCATCGCCCATGAGCGACCGGCCCATGCCAACATCGGGAAATCATTCGGGTTATCGCCGAATGCAACGGATTCTTCTGCAGTGATGCCAAGCCGTCCGGCAAGGAGAGCCAAGGTCGAGCCCTTAGAGACGCCGTGAGCAGAGATCTCGAGCAATGAATCCCAAGCATTGGAATGGGTCACAGTAACGATTCCTTCTAACTCTCTATTGGCAATCTCAAGCATCTCATCCGAGGTGAAATCCTGCGCAGCGCATCGCGCGAGGATCTTCGCCACCGGCTCCTTCATCGCTTCTTCGATTCTCTCGTATGGCGACTCATCGACCCCGACATCCCACTTCGGCTCATACCGCGCCTCTCGATGGAAGTGATGTGCGGTATCGAATGCGAAGGTGATGTTGGGGATCACTTTCCGTAGTCGATCCACCACCTGTAGTTGATTTTCAACCGGAATGAACCACTTCTCAAGGATCCTCTCACCATAGATGTCGTAGTACATCGCACCATTTCCCAAGATGCCATGGCCGAATGAGAAGTTATCGCGCAACTCTTGCGTCCAGCGTGGTGGGCGACCTGTCACGAAGAAGATCTCAACACCTAGCTCATGGGCGTGGTGGAGTGCATCAATCGTGCGCTGAGAGATGGTTCCGTAATGCGCGATGATCGTGCCATCGAGATCAGTTGCGATCAGTCGCGGCCGCTTATCCAATCGGCTCAAAGCGATCCATATTCAAGAAGGGGCGAAGCGCCTTCGGCACCGTCACCGAACCATCTTGGTTCTGATGATTCTCAAGGATCGCAACGATCATGCGAGTGATGGCAACGAGAGTGCCATTGAGTGTGGCCACTGGCTTCGTGCCCTCACTATCTTTCATGCGGATATTGAGTCTGCGCGCCTGGAACTCGGTGCAATTCGAAGTGGAAGTCACCTCACGATAGGTGCCTTGTGTCGGAATCCACGCTTCACAATCGAACTTTCGCGCCGCAGATGAACCAAGATCACCAGTTGCGACATCGATGACTCGATAAGGGACCTCCATCGCATCAAGAAGGTCTTTCTCCCATTGCAGGATACGAAGATGCTCAGCCTCTGCATCCTCGCTTCGACAGAATGAGAACATCTCGACCTTGTCGAATTGATGGACACGGATGATGCCTTTGGTGTCTTTGCCGTAACTACCTGCTTCGCGTCGGAAGCATGATGAGTAACCAGCCAACCTAATCGGTAACTTCGTCCCATCGAGAATCTCATCCATGTGATACGCAGCAAGAGGGACTTCGCTCGTTCCGACAAGATAGAACTCATCGCGTTCAAGGTGGAAGACGTTCTCTGCTGCTTGTCCCAGAAAACCGGTCCCCTCCATCGCAGCAGGCTTGACCAAGACGGGTGGGATCACCGGAGTGAATCCATTCCGTAGAGCGTTCGAGATCGCGTAATTGACGAGAGCGAATTCAAGGAGCGCTCCTACACCGGTGAGGTAATAGAAGCGAGCGCCAGAGACTTTCGCACCGCGATCCGTATCGATCGCACCGAGGAGGCGACCTAACTCCATATGATCTCTAGGTTCGAAGCCCTCTTTCGCGAAATCTCGTGGTGTACCGACTCGCTCGATCTCTTTGAAGTCCTCTTCGCCACCGATAGGGGCCTCCGGGCTCACGCGATTTGAGATCAACTTCGCTACGCCAAGGAATGCCTCTTCCATCTCAGCACGTTTGGCATCTGCAGCTTTCACCTCGGCAGCGAGATCCTTCGCCTTAGTAAGGAGCGCCTGCTTCTCATCGCCTTTTGCGGCGCCCACTGATTTCGAGAGCGTGTTCTGTTCTGAGCGAAGTCTTTCGAACTCATTGATCGCACTTCGCCGCGCCTCATCGCACTTGAGGATCTGATCGACGATGGCCGGATCCTCGCGGCGAGCGCGAGCGGATTCCCTATAGATCTCAGGGTTATCGCGCAATTCCTTGATATCGATCATCGGCGTATCAGTCTAGATCTTCTTGCCGGAGCGGACAGCGGCGAGCCATTCACTTGCCTCGACGAAATTCTCATCGTGGGCATTTCGATTGGTCGTCGGCGCCACTTTATCTGCGCGTGGATATGAACCAAGGTAGCGAACATCAGCACAGATCCTTCGAAGACCCATCAACGCTTCACCGACCCTTTCATCATTGATATGACCCTCGGCATCGATGATGAAGTGGTAATCACCAAGTCCTGCACCGGTCGGCCGTGATTGGATGAAGGTGAGATTGACGCCACGGACTGAGAACTCGGTCAAGACCTCAAGGAGCGCTCCGGCGTGATCAGCACCGATGAAGGCGACGAGCGATGTGCGGTCATGGCTCGAAGGAGAAGGGATCTTCCCCGGGCGAGAAACGAGGACGAATCGAGTCTCGGCACCCTTTGCATCTCCCACCTCATCTTCTACGACGATAAGGCCATAACGTGTAGCCGCGGATCGTGAAGTGATCGCCGCG
>JBJTGO010000192.1:0-1333 GCA_046093985.1 Actinomycetota bacterium | reverse complement strand
CTCAGCCGATGACTTCACCTGCGAATCCTATGACCGGGCCGGATCTCCGCCTACGTCTCAGATCTTTAGCAGTAAGTAGATATGAATTACAGTCGCGGGGCGTTGCAATGGGGACTCGGCAAAGGGATGCTTCTTCTCTACGAAAGCGGTGGCTTGATGAGGCATCTGACCAGGTTGGTGGCCATATCTCTGGCCATGCTCCTCGCTCTCCCTATGACCTCAGCCAGCACCCTTCCCGATGAACAGTTCCAGATTCCTAACCCGACTGAAGAACAAATGCGTGGCTACTACATCAATGAGATGGCGGAGTCGACGCAGAACACCTCAACCTATGTGAGCACTTGGGTAGGTGATCGAATTGGTTGGACTTCGAATCAAGAAGCCCCTACTGATGTCGTGGTCTGTACCTCATCATCCGCGCCTGAATGCGAACTTCGGATCATCCAACAGTTCCTTGCGGTCCTGCCGTTCTGCGATTCTTTGGCTACTTTGACCTGTATCGAAGAACTCTATGCTGAGAAAGATGGCAAGCAACTTTCAATCGAACGCCTAGGTACATTCCCCGAGAGAGGGGTGACTGACTTCGACGCAGATCAATCAATAAATCTTCCGCAAGGAACACAACCAATCCTGGTTCGAATCAAAGATGCACCCCATAGCGAAGGTGATCTCTACATCTATCGTGGAGAGCTCACTGGATTTAGAAGTCATAGGGATGGTGTTGCACAGAAGTTCAATTACCGAGGCTTCCAAGCTGCGGTCTTTGCGGTGAAACTTCAAGAAGATAACTGGGGAACTTATCGTGGCGGCGCTTGTGGCTATGTAAGAAATCCCCTCAAAGCTGGAGAGTCATTTAGATTCGAGGCGGCAGTAAAGGTCGATAACACTGGTTGCTTCGTCGATGAGGTCTCAAGATTCCCAACCTCCGGAGACAAGCGAGGCTGTGTCAGTAATTCGAAGACACAGTGCGCTGCCCCCTATCCACTGCCCCAAAACATCCGATTCGGTATGAAGGTGCGATTCCAACTTCCTATGACGGGTTGGCTCCACGGCCGGATCGAAGATCCAAATGTGGAGTATCAACCTACGGCTGGTGGCGGATCCGTGATCAAAATGACGGCAAGACCCACAAGAGTGCCCGTCTTTCAAGTTTGGAAGCGCTACTCCGAGTTGAGCGAGAGTCTCAAGGCATTACTTGCTCGGAGATCCACCGCGAGAATCTCAAGTTGGTTCACCGGACCTGGTGGCGCGAGCAATGAAGACCTTGCCACCGACACGAAGAAATCGATCACTAGACATGGTGGCGAGACCTTTGACGCGGTTGAGATGGAAA
>JBJTGO010000191.1:0-3366 GCA_046093985.1 Actinomycetota bacterium | reverse complement strand
CCCAGAGTTGTCTTCGTCGCAGTTTCTCCTGTAGCAACTGCCGAAACATGTGCGAGGGCACTGAGTCGATTCTCGGACTCCATTGTTGTAGACGTAACCAGCATCAAGACTAAAGTGTTAGCTGAAGTCTTAGATTTATCGGATGAATCTCGACGGTTCGTCCCTTCTCATCCGATTGCGGGTAGGGAAGTGGGGGGTCCAGAGTCGGCTCAAGGAGATCTCTTTGAGGGAAGACCGTGGATCATCACCCCTCTCGAAGGAAACACCCCAGGTGACATCGAGGAAGTGAAGGCGCTGATCGAAGCGATGGGTGCCGTCCCACATCGTATGGAGCCTGCCGACCACGATTACCTCTTTGCCAGGATCTCTCATTTCCCGCAGATCCTCAGCACCCTCTTGTCGGGCACGCTTCTTAGCGCAGGTGATGGAGTGACCTTGTCGGGACAGGGCCTGAGGGATGTAACGCGCCTTGCGAATTCAGATCCTGCTTTATGGAGCCAGATCATCGCTTTGAATGCGACCGAGATAAAGAATGTCATCTCAGATTTTCAAAAGCTACTGAGAAGACTCGAAGTTGCGGTTGATTCATCGGACATTAGTTCCATAGTTCAACTTTTCAAAGAAGGTCAAGAAGGGCGCAAACTTATCGGGGGAAAGCATGGTGGTGTAGCCCGTGACTATTCGTATTTTCGAATTGTCATCGATGATAGACCGGGAGTTCTTGGGCAACTTTTTGCGCTATGCGGTGAACATGGGGTGAACGTTGAAGATTTGGATATCGAGCACACTCCCAATCAGGAGACTGGTTTGATCACGATTGCTGTCTCACCTCATCAAACGGACATCTTTGCTTCTGCATTGAAGGAGCATGAATGGCGTTTTCACATCAATGGTCGACAACAGTGAAGAAGATTCGTATTGCGGTTGACGGTCCAAGTGGAACGGGAAAATCGTCAACATGCAAAGCGCTAGCAAAACGAGCGGGCTGGAACTATCTAGACACCGGTGCGCTCTATCGAATGACGACACTTCTTGCCATAGATTCCAAGACGTCAGGAGAAGATTTGGCTGCGGCTATCGATCAAGCAGAGTTCAAAGTCTCGCTCGATCCCGCAGATCAGAGATTTTCACTTGATGGTCGAGACGTGACATCGGAGATCCGTGAGGAGCAAGTTACAAGGCAAGTGAGTCTTGTTGCCGCGCAACCGGAAGTCAGAGTTGCGTTACTGAAGATGCAGCATCGTCTTATCGACAAAGCATCTTCTGGAATAGTCGTAGAAGGCAGGGACATCGGTTCGACCGTCATTCCAGAGGCTGACCTGAAGGTCCATCTTTTCGCTGATTTATCAGCCCGAGCCGCCCGTCGAGCGCTTGAGATCGCGCAGAGTGGAGATTCTGTTGCCGCGAGTCTTGCCGACCGCGATCGAATTGATTCGACCCGATCTGCTTCGCCCTATCAAGTGCCAGAGGATGCGATCGAAGTGGACTCCACCGAGATGAATTTGGAGGAGACCGTCGACTTCATTTGGCAGTTGATTATCGATCGCGAACTCGTTGGCATCCCGAAGGTGGTCCTGATTGGACGACCCAATGTGGGCAAGTCAAGTCTCATCAATCGCATCACTGGTAGAGGCGATGCGATAACTGAGGATCGCCCTGGAATCACTCGCGATCAGGTGGAGCACCAGGCGAGTTGGAATGGACGCGATTTTGTGATTGTGGATACGGGTGGGCTTGATCGTGAGCTTGAAGGCCTTGATGCCACTGCGGCGGATCGCTCGCTCGCATCAACTCGCGATGCTGACATGATCATCTTCGTTACTGATGGTCAAACTGGACTGATTGAGCAGGATGAAGCGATCGTCGGTAACTTGCGACGACTCGACGTTCCCATCATGTTGGTTGTCAACAAGGTCGATAATGAAAGCGACGAGTTATGTGGCCATGAATTTTGGAGCCTCGGATTAGGTGAACCTCACTTCGTATCGGCTCTCCATGGTCGCGGAAGTGGTGAGCTCCTTGATGAGATTGTTCGTTCGCTTCCTGCATATGGACGAGGCAGGCGTGATGATGATGCTGTTCGCATCGCCATCATCGGCAAGCCCAATGTCGGCAAGTCAAGTCTTCTCAACGCATTGGTGGGAAGTGATCGATCACTCGTCTCAGAGATCGCTGGTACGACGCGCGATCCTGTCGACGAGCGAATCGAGCGAGATGGTGTTACCTATCTCTTCGTTGATACCGCCGGAATCCGGCGTCGCTCGCACCAAGATGAGGGAGCTGACTACTACGCCGTCCTTCGGAGTCAGCGGGCGCTGGATGAGGCGGATCTAGGTCTGTTGGTCGTAGATGCTTCGGAACCTATTGCGGAGCAGGACCTTCGCTTGATCAGCTCCATTGAGGATTCTGGAAAGGCTCTCGTCGTCATCATGAACAAGTGGGATCTGATGGACGAAGATCGGCGAGTTCTCTTCGACCGCGAGGTCGAACGCAACTTCGTGCAGGTTGAATGGGCATCACGGATCAATATCTCAGCAAAGACAGGATGGCATCGAGACCGCATCTTCCCGGCGATCGAACGAGCGCTCCAGGCGTGGCGCTCAAGGATCCCCACCAGCAAGCTCAATGCCTTCATAGGTTCTTTGGTTGGTGAGAACCCCCCTCCGGTTCGAGGAGGCAAGCAACCGAAGATCCAGTACTGCTCGCAAGTGCAGGTGGCTCCGCCGACCTTCGTGATCTTCGCAACTGGATTCCTCGAGACGAGTTACAGGCGCTTCATCGAGCGCCGTTTGCGAGAAGAGTTCGGGTTCGAAGGGTCTCCCATCAAGATCTCGGTCCGGCTCAAGGACGATCGATAGCGCCGGGTAACATCCGGCACCACGGGACGTAGCGCAGCTTGGTAGCGCACATGGCTGGGGGTCATGTGGTCGCGGGTTCAAATCCCGCCGTCCCGACGTGAAGAGTTCGGTACTGACAGTACCCAATGCCCTTTCGGTCCTCAGGCTAGTTGGGGTGCCGATCTACCTCCTGCTCATTGAGAGCGAAAGGTACGGATGGGCAGTACTGACCCTTGTCGTTGCAGGGGCGACGGATTATTTCGACGGCAAGATCGCCCGACGTTTCAATCAAACGAGTCGCCTAGGTGAGCTTCTGGATCCGGCCGCTGACCGCTTGTACATCGTGGTGATTCTCTTTTCATTGTGGGATCTTGAACTGCTCCCGATCGCTGTCGTTCTCCTCATCGTTGGTCGTGACATCATTCTTGGGATTCTTTTGATCACCATGAAGAGAAGGGATCTTCCACCTATCACTGTGACCTATCTTGGAAATGCAGCGAGCTTCAATCTTCTCTATGCCTTTCCCTTC
>JBJTGO010000190.1:0-1361 GCA_046093985.1 Actinomycetota bacterium | reverse complement strand
ATGGCCATCCGCCACCAATGATGAATGTGTTGTTGTGAGTCTGCTTCAAAGTCAATCGACGACCGATGTGTTGGACCATCGATTTCAAGAAGTACTCGCGTGGCTCGGTGACATTGACATGGAGACCGCTCAATGCCATTGGGAGTTTGAGTCCTAGTTTTGCTGCTAACTCTGCTGTCCAAGCCCCTGCGGCATTGACGACTCGATTCGCCTTGATGACGCCCTTGTTTGTGGTGACCTTGAAGCGGTGCTTCTCACCGGTGAGGAGTTCGATCGATCTTGCGCCACAATCGGTTCGAATCTTCACGCCTCGTTCTGTCGCGCGATAGGCATAGGTGGGACCTACAAGAAGTGGATTGGCATGCCCTTCACGAGGACAGAAGGAGATTCCGGCGAGATCTGGGGCGAGGTACGGTGCAAAGGATCGCATCTCTTCTCCCGTGAGGATATGACTCTCTAACCCTGCGTTCTTCTCGATCTCATCCTTGTCGCGAAGGACCCGCATCTCCTCTTCGGTTTCGGCGACCATGATCCCGCCATCGAAGTGGACGCCAAGATCCGCATCCAACTCCTTCTCCAATGTATCCCAGAGCCGTGCCGCATCGACTTGAAGTCTTACTTCGGAAGCCAACCGCTCCTTCTCAGAATCCGTCATATTCGGGGTCAACTGGTGGAGAGCGATCTGGAAGTGGAATGAACCAGCATTCGTTCCTGATGCCTCTCGATTGATCTCCTCACGCTCAATCAGCGTGACATCAGTTCCCTCTTTGGCGAGGTAATAGGCGAGTGATGTCCCAAGCAGTCCGCCACCGATGATGAGGACATCGCATTCGCGTGGCGGATCCTCATGGTTACTTTGATTGGAGAGATACCCAACTAAGAAGTCGCTCATGTGATGAAGTACTTCTCTTCACGGATCGAATCATCTGCGATGGCGCCAATCTCAACAGGTTTGACGGGAAAACGTGGCGTTTGGAATGAAATCTTGGAGATAGGTTTCTTGTGGCGGTCGGCGATCATCGCGGCGACATGGCGTTGGCAGTTACGCCCCTGACAGAGTCCCATTCCTGCACGCGAGATGCCCTTGACCACGGAGACATCGTCAGTGGAATCGATGATCGGATCGATGGTGCCGCGCTTTACCGACTCGCATCGACAGATCACAGTCTCCTTATCAGCCAAGCGATAGATGCCAGCGCCGACATTGAACATCTTGTTGAGCGCAGATTGGAATCGATTTCGCGCACGAAGTTCCTGGCGATATGGCTTTGCACGTCTGTCTCGTTCTTGATCGGCAATCTTCTTCAAACGAGATGCGATCTCAAGCCAAGCCAGGCGGCCTTGAGCGACAGCAGAGTAGG
>JBJTGO010000189.1:0-1173 GCA_046093985.1 Actinomycetota bacterium | reverse complement strand
ATGGCCATCCTGATGCCAAACTTCATGCCAACTTCATCGCTGCGCCACACACAGATGATGGCGTCGCTGTGGAGATAGAGAAGTTATTGGAGTTACCGGAATGAACGCGCTGCCGCTCTATGTAGATCTTGCAGCCGTTGGCGTCGGTGCCTTCGCTGGAGCGCTCTTCGCTATCTTCAATAGGCGATTCGACCTCATCGGTGTGATTGCGATTGCGATCATGACAGGACTTGGCGGCGGCCTCATCCGTGATCTCTTCCTTGGTGTCGGTCGTCCATCGGCGTTACAAGATAACAATTACATCATCACTGTCATCGCGGCAGTCGTGACGGCTCTCTTCTTGGGTCGTTGGTATCACTCATCTCGAAGACTCGCTACGAAGATCGTCACTGCTTTGGATTCGATTGCGATGGGACTCTTCGCTGCTGCTGGCACGTACAAGGCACTTCTCTTCAATGCGCCCGTCACGGTTGCGATTCTCTTAGGCGTTATCACCGCAGTCGGTGGTGGCGTACTTCGAGATGTTCTGGCACGGAGAACTCCTGCCATCTTCACGGGCGGTCCGCTCTATGCCACCGCTACTTTCATCGGAGCATCACTTTTTGTCATCCTCGATGCGATCGACCTCAATCGAGATCTTGCGGTGATCCTTACTGTGGTCGCCATCTTTTCGATACATATGCTTTCGATCCGATACAAACTCCATATGCGCCCTACGGTCGAGTCCCTGGATTTCGATGATGGTGTGGCCGGCAACCTTGATGGCAATTTTGATGGTGATGGAGCCAACCGGTAAATTCGCCCACGGAGGGCTCGCATAGCGGCCGAGTGCACCGGTCTTGAAAACCGGCAGACGAAAGTCTCGTGGGTTCAAATCCCACGCCCTCCGCTCTAGATCCTCGCTTCCTGTGGCTGAATTCATAGCCCTTGCGGTGGCATCAACTAACCCTGCAGCGCGAGACTTTCCCCTGGAACCGCACCTATCCTTTGGCGCGAGCGCTAGCTTTTCGATTCGGTCATACGAAGGGATCATTCGATGGCAACAGGAGTCTTCTCAGACGGTCGAGCATCGATCCAGGAGAGAACCCTTCGCACTGACAAGTGGTGGTTGCAACCTGCAGTCACCTTCGGCGTCCTCTTCTCTTTCGTCATCTATTCGACCTTCCGCGCATT
>JBJTGO010000188.1:0-1159 GCA_046093985.1 Actinomycetota bacterium | reverse complement strand
GTCCGGTGGGATAGTCATCAGAGACACCAACGCCGCTTTGCATATCGAGAAGCGTTTTGATCGTCACTTGATCGAAACTGCTTCCATTGGCAAGTTTTGGGAAGTAGTCGATGAAGCGATCACTCTCAGAGATCCTCCCCTCTTCAACCAATCGACCGATGAGAAGAGAGGCCATCGTCTTCGCCACCGAATAGGAAGGAAACCGCGACGATCCAGTGAAGCCCTCCTTGTACCACTCGTACGTCAGCACGCCGTTACGCACGACAAGGAACGCATTGGTTTTTGTCTCATCTAGGAAATCCTGGAATGGCATTGTGGTTCCGTCATAGCGAACTTCTGCCGGCATCTCCTCAACTCCGACCGGAAGGTCGATGGGATTGGAGGATTCCTTGATCTCATGCCACGGCATCAAAGTTGGAGTCTTGGATGCTGGTGCCAGACCGAGCCGGATCGATGAGATCGGATCGGGATAACGAATAACTTTGGTGAAGGCGAAGAGAGCGAGAGAGAGGACAAGTACAGATATGAGTGCGTTCCGGAGGAAGCGCAACAGTCGCATGTTGGAAGTCTAAATCTGTGTCGTTGAGATACGCAGTAGTTTCAACAGTGTTGATGGCATATAGTCTCCCTACGTGCGATTCATCACCGAGCCGTCCTTCGATCTCACGTATGACGATGTCTTCATGGTCCCAAACCGCTCCAGCGTCACGAGTCGATTTGAAGTGGATCTCACCCCAACTGATTCATCTGGCACGAATCTTCCACTTGTCGTAGCAAATATGACCGCGGTCGCAGGTCGTCGAATGGCAGAGACAATCGCTCGACGTGGTGGGATGGCGATCATTCCGCAGGACATCCCGAATCAAGTGGTAGCTGATGTCATCTCATGGGTGAAGTCACGACATCCGCGCTTCGACACTCCGGTCACGCTTCTACCTTCGCAAACTGTCGCTGATGCGACAAGCCTCATCCATAAGCGTTCACATGGCGCGATCGTGATCATCGAGAGTGCAGCATCATCGAAACCTGTCGGTATCGTTACAGAAGATGACCTTGCTGGCGTCGATCGCTTCACGCAATTGCACTCCGTGATGAGTCGTGAATTAGTCACACTTCCGTCGACAATCGATACACGAGATGCATTCAAACTCCTTCAGGA
>JBJTGO010000187.1:0-1320 GCA_046093985.1 Actinomycetota bacterium | reverse complement strand
ATGGAAGCAGTTTCGATCAAGTGACAATCAAGACGCTTCTCGATATGCAAAGTGGCGTTGGTGTCTCGGATGACTATCCCACCGGACCACAGGGTTGGGGGGTTGCCATCGCACAGATGTATGCCACCACGGATATCGATTGGTTCATGAAGAACAACCGAAAGATGTCCTTTGATCCAGGGACGGATTCTGAGTATCGAAGTGTCGACACTCAGATGCTGGGCATGATCATCAAGAAAGTCACTGGGATGAGGGTCGCTGACTTCTTCCAAGCTGAAGTCTGGGAGAAAGTCGGAGCGGAATTCCCTGCGACATGGAATGTCGATCGCGTAGGGGGAACCGAAAAGACATTCTGCTGCTTCAACGCGAGCCCACGTGACTATGCCAGGGTAGGACTTCTCTTCATCAATGGTGGTTACTCCGGATCAACTCGTGTCATCTCTAAGCCGTGGCTTACTCGCATGACAACACCCGTGACGACTCTTGATCATGATTGGGGATACGCAGCACAAACTTGGCATCCCTTTGATGACACTGTAATGGCGCTCGGTCTCTATGGACAGTTCATCTTCGTCGATCGTGCAACACGCACTGTGATCGTAAAGGTCAGTGATAATCCACCCGGTAGTGATAACGAGTTACCGACTGCCGAAGTACTTCGCTTCATCTCACAGTTGAAGCAGTGATTTCCTGCGTAAATCTCACGCAAAGATAGAAAAAGATGACGGAAAAATGTCGCTGTGGTAGCCTCACCTGCACGTAACGACAAAGCGCCGTTATCAATAAAGATTTGAAAAACGCAAGGAGCGTGCACATCAATTAGCTGATTCACAGAGCGTGAATCGTTTTTGACTGTACAACAACCCCCATGTTTGCCCCAAAGAACCATCCGGAGACTCTCCGTATCCTGACCGGGAAATCAAAACCGGTCCCACATTCAAAGATCGAGAAGGCCCTGCAAGAGCAGTGGGATCTCTTCAATAAGAGCGTTGCAAACTCCGGTGATGAGAACGCGACAGCAAAACTCTCCTCGCCTCTCGGAGTTCAATCCTCATTCCAGCATTGGGATCCATTCCCGATCTCCATCAAGTCAGCCAGAGGCGCATGGATGGAAGATGTTGACGGTCGCAAGGTCCTCGACCTCTCCATGGGCTTCGGAGCGATGCTCGCCGGACACCTCAATCCTGTCGTAGTAGAAGAGGTGAAGAAGATGCTCGAGGTGGGCACGCTCTTCGTCACCCCCTCACCACAGACCCGTGATGCTGCCGAGCGCATCTGCCGCCGCTTCATGATCGACCAAGTCAGATTCACCAACTCAGG
>JBJTGO010000186.1:0-9226 GCA_046093985.1 Actinomycetota bacterium | reverse complement strand
CGAACACTTTGGAGCTTCTGCAGGCGCTGAAGTCCTCTTCCGAGAATTCGGTTTTACCGTAGAGAAGGTAAAGGAAGCCGTGAAAGCATCGATCGCAAAGGCTTGATATGACTGAAGCACTTTCCCGAATCTCAGCAGCCGGCCTCTCGATCTGGCTCGATGATCTTTCACGCGAGAGATTCCAAGGCTCGCTTCAATCGATGATAGAGAAGCGACATGTCGTTGGTGTGACCACCAATCCTGCGATCTTCTCGGCGGCTATCTCGCGTTCAGACCTCTACGATCAAGATCTACAAGCGCTCGGGCGGAAGGGCCTCTCTCCTGCGGCGGTGATCAGGGATCTCACCATCAGCGATGTCAGAAATGCCTCCCATCACTTTGCATCGATATTCGAGACGAGCGCGGGGGTCGATGGGCGCATCTCGATCGAAGTCGATCCAGAACTCGCTCACAACGCTTCGGCGACGATTGATGAAGGGCTCTTACTCTGGCAAGAAGTGGATCGCCCCAATATCTTGATCAAGGTTCCGGCTACCCAAGAAGGTCTCGAAGCGGTTGAGGAACTCACCTATCTAGGGATCAGCGTCAATGTCACTCTGATCTTCACTGCGGCCCGGTATGAGAAAGTGATCGATGCGTACTTCTTAGGTCTCGAGCGCCGCGTTACAGAGGGTCTTTCGATCAAAGAGATCCACTCTGTCGCGTCCTTCTTCGTTAGTCGTATCGACACCGAGATCGACGCGCGCCTTCGGGCCATGGCTGAATCTGGCGAGAGCCAACTCTTGACAGATCTTCGCGGTCGCGCGGGTGTAGCCAATGCCTTGATCGCCTATCAACTTTTCCTAAGTCGATTCGCCTCTCAGCGTTGGGAGAGATTGCAGGAAGCGGGCGGAAATCTTCAGCGCCCTCTCTGGGCATCGACCGGTGTCAAAGATCCTGCTTACTCCCCGACCCTCTATGTCGAGTCGTTGATCACCAAGGATTCGGTCAACACGATGCCGGAAGCAACGCTTGATGCAGTCGCGTCACTTCCCCCTGAGCATGGTCTTGATCCGATCGAAGGTCCAACGCCACGCTTTGCGGAGGCAGAAGAGCATCTGCGCACACTGGCAGAAATTGGAATCGAGATCGATGCAGTGGGAGATCAATTGGAGATTGAGGGGGTCGAGAAATTCGTCACACCATGGCGGGCTCTCCATGAGAATGTCGCCTCACGGATCTCATCATGAGATTTCAACTTGATCCAACCATTGATTCGATCCCTGCTTCAGACCACCTTCTTGCCATTTCGAAACGGATCGCTGCAAAAGATGCCAGCATCTGGGGCGATTCGACTGAAGCGAAGATTCGAATGGGATGGGTCGATCTTGCTGAGAAGTCACGCGCTCTTCTGCCACAACTTGATTCCCTCGAGGCTCTAGCGCGAGAGTCGAAGATCAACGAAATTGTTCTCTCTGGGATGGGCGGTAGCTCACTCGCTCCAGAGGTGATCGCAAAGACTCATCAAAGCACTCGCGTCAGGTCATTAGTCATCCTTGATTCGACTGAGCCTCACTTCGTCAAGAGAGAACTCGATAAGGATCTCTCGAAGACGCTCTTTATCATCAGCTCCAACTCGGGCACCACAATCGAAACCAACTCCCACCTTTCGCTGATCTTGGAACTGCTCTCCACGCAAGGACTGGATCCTCGCAACCACATTGTCGTCATCACGGATCCAAAATCGCCCCTTGCCGCTACCGCTCTCTCCCATGGTTGGCGCCTTCTTCATGGTGACCCAGAGGTTGGCGGCAGGTTCTCTGCCCTCTCCGCATTCGGACTTGCTCCTGCTGCGCTGATCGGGATTGATCCCGCAACACTTCTCGATGACGCCGCTGAGATGATCGAAGAGATCCATCTCCCCGCCGTGAAGATTGCGACCTATCTCTCGCAACATCGCTACCTCTACTTCTCGGACTCAAAGGAATCGCTACCCGGGCTTTCTGATTGGATCGAGCAATTGATTGCGGAATCGACCGGAAAGAATGGCAAGGGTCTGCTTCCAATCGCTGTCGATTCAACGCCGACGCTCGAGAGAATCGCCACGGTCGACCTCTCCACCGTAATTGATGCGCCGCTCGGTGCGCACTTCATCCTGTGGGAATGGGTTACAGCGCTCCTCGGTGAGATCTTTGCCGTTGATCCCTTTGACCAGCCCGATGTCCAGGCAACAAAAAGTCGCACCTTGGAGGTCTTGGGTAAGGCATCTAGTTCAGCGTCAGAATTCACATCTATCGAAGATCTCAAAGGCGAGATCGCAACTCACCTTCAGGGGCGCGAATATCTGGCGATCTGCGCATTCCTTGATCCAATACGTGATCGCCGCGCAGCGTCGTTGCGTCACCTTCTCGAGCAAACTTTCCAGTTACCAGTTGCCTTCGGGTGGGGCCCTCGATTCCTGCACTCCACAGGGCAGTTCCATAAAGGCGGCCCCAAGAAAGGGCTCTTCATCTCACTGACTATAGAGAGCGATGTGAGACTTCACGTGCCTGGAAAGGATTATGACTTTGCTCAGTTGATCCGCGCTCAAGCCGAAGGCGATCGACTAGCGTTACAAGAGAGCGGCAATCATGTGGTGAGAGTGCATCTCGCGTCGGCAGATGAGGTTGAGAAACTACTTACCTGTTTCTCTTGAGACGATCTTTAGTCGTCATCTCCACGATGTCGACGGAGCGCATCCTCAAGAATCTTCTTCGCTTCCGCTTCGGTTCTACGCTCTTTCACGTAGGCAAGATGAGTCTTGTATGGCTCATTCTTGGATGGTGAAGGTGGATTGTTCTTATCCTGACCAGCGGGGAAACCACAACGCGGGCAATCCCACTCTTCTGGGATATCGACAGTGCCATCATCAGCGAAGGAAGGTCGAGTCTCGTGCTTGTTTAGGCACCAATAAGAGATCCGGAAACGAGCGATTGCTTCGCCGCGTTCGGCCTCTCCCATGGGACCTGCGCCGACACGTGAACCTCGGATCGCACTTCCGCCTGCCATCTATCTCTCCCTAATCTTCGATTTCATTTCGATTCCCAAAACAATCCAATTTCTTATCAAGTATCTATCTCAGATGATGAGGCCAAGCGCGACGATCAATGTGAACCAGAGGCCACCTGCGACGATGGTGATTCGGTCGAGATTCTTCTCAACTACCGAAGATCCGCCGTAACTTGAGGAGATACCGCCACCAAAGAGATCCGAGAGGCCGCTGCCTTTGCCCTTATGCAAGAGGACCAGGATGATCATGAGGACGCTGACCAGGATCAACGCAATAGAGAGAGCTAGGACCACAGAAAGTCACTCCTTGATTGGGATCAATTGAGGGCCTGAGTCTACCAGTGCAGGTCGAAAGGCTTCAGATGACTCGATGGAACTTGCAGATCCTCGCGAACTCCTCCGGGTCAAGGCTCGCTCCCCCGACCAAGGCGCCGTTGACATTAGGTTGACGCATGATCTCCACGATATTCGAGGACTTCACCGAACCTCCATAGAGAATGCGCGCGTTCTCAGCGATCTCATCGCTTCCAATTTTGCGCAACTCCTTCCTGATCGCCGAGCAGACCTCTTCTGCATCTTCGGGGGTCGCAGTGCGACCGGTACCGATCGCCCACACTGGCTCGTAGGCAAAGACCATCTTCTTCAGGTCAGGTTTATGGACACCTTTGAGCGCACCACGAAGTTGTGCCACAACATGTTCGATCTGTCGACCCTCTTCGCGGATGGAGAGTTCTTCGCCGATGCAAAGGATCGGTGCGATGCCGTGGCTCGATGCCGCCTTCAACTTCCGATTGATCAGTTCGTCGCTCTCTTGATGGATCGCGCGTCGTTCAGAGTGACCGATGATGACGTAGGAGCAACCTAACTTCTCTAGCATCGCCGCGGAGATATCCCCTGTGAATGCTCCGTTCTTCTCCGGAGAGAGATCTTGTGCGCCATAGGAGATCCGGAGGCGATCACCATCGACCAGGGTTTGGACTGATCGCAGGTCAGTAAAGGGCGGGAAGAGGGCAACCTCGACCTTCTCAAAGTCTCGATCCTCAAGGGAATAGACGAGTTTCTGCGTCACCGCAATCGCTTCGAGATGATTGAGATTCATCTTCCAGTTGCCAGCAATTAGCGGGCGCTTCTCGGTGAGGTCGATCGCCTCAGTTGATGCATCCTTACCACTCATCATGTCAGTGCAACCAATCCGGGGAGTTCCTTCCCCTCCAAGTATTCGAGACTTGCTCCACCGCCGGTCGAGATATATCCGAATTGCTCATCTTTGAAACCCAGCGCACGTATCGCAGCGGCGCTATCTCCACCACCGACCACCGTGAGGCCGTCGACTTCTGTCAAAGCCTCCGCTACCGCTCGAGTTCCACTTTGGTAGTTCGAGAACTCAAAGACGCCCATCGGGCCATTCCAGAAGACAGTCTTGCATCCTCGCAATGCATCCGCATAACGCTGCGCAGAATCAGGACCGATATCAAGTCCCATCTCCTCTGCACCGATCTCTGAGATCAATACACGTTTTGGTGGCAGGTCTTTGAATTCAGGTGCCACAAGGAGATCTGTTGGCAGAAGTATCTTTACTCCTCGCTCCTTCGCCCGCGAGAGCACCTCTCGTACGGTTTCGATCTGATCCGACTCAAGAAGTGATTTGCCGACCGTCATGCCCTCTGCCGCGAGGAATGTGAAGAGCATCCCGCCACCGATGATGAGTAGGTCGACTCTCTCCAAGAGATTCTTGATCACTGCGATCTTGTCCGAGACCTTCGCTCCACCAAGGACCACAGCAAAGGGTCGCTCGGGTGATTGCAAGAGAGTTTCCAAGACTTTAACCTCTTCGTCGACAAGAAGTCCTGCTGCGTGGGGCAATCTCTTGGCCAACTCGTAGACGGATGCGTGCTTGCGATGCACGGCGCCAAAGCCATCACCGACATAGAAATCGCCGTAGCGAGCCAACTGCTCTGCGAAGGCTTCACGCTCGGTGGACTCTTTGCTCGTCTCTGCTGCCTCGTATCGAATGTTTTCGATCAGGAGAATCTCGCCAGGCTGGAGGGCTGCGGCTACCTCCTTCGCATTGCGCGCATCGGTTGCAAATCCGACCTTGCGGTCGATCAACTCAGAGAGGCGATGCGCAACCGGCTCCAACGAGAGTTCTGGTTTTCGCTCTCCCTTGGGGCGACCAAGGTGTGCGAGTAGGACTACCGACGCGCCCTTGTCGAGGAGGAGGCGAAGCGTTGGGGAGTGAAGCGCGTATTCGCCCATCATCGGTGATCTCTCCGTCCTTGATCGGAACATTGAGATCAGAGCGAAGAATGACCCGCTTTCCTTGCAGTTCGAATTCAGCGAGATGACGAAGCTTCATTCGTCTCTCTAGAGCTTCTTTCCAATGAAGGAGATCAGATCGACGAGTCGGTTGGAGTAACCCCACTCGTTGTCGTACCAACCCGCGACCTTTGCGGTATTGCCAATCACCTTGGTGATGCCACCATCGAAGATACAAGAGTGCGGATCAGTGACGATGTCACTCGAGACGATCGGATCCTCGGTGTAGGAGAGGATTCCCTTCAGCGGACCTTCAGCAGCGCTCTTGATCGCTGCATTGATCTCAGCAGCAGTCGTCTCCTTGGAGAGCTCGACGGTGAGGTCAGTGACAGAACCGGTAGGAACGGGCACGCGTAGCGCGTAACCATCCAACTTCCCCTTGAGCTCCGGCATCACAAGACCGATCGCCTTGGCCGCTCCGGTCGAAGTCGGGATGATGTTCGTTGCCGCCGCTCGTGCTCGGCGCAGATCTTTATGCGGGAAATCGAGAATGACTTGGTCATTGGTGTATGCGTGCACCGTGGTCATGAAGCCACGCGTGATACCGAACTTCTCATGGATCACCTTTGCCATCGGGGCGAGGCAATTGGTGGTGCAGGAAGCATTGGAGATGATGTGATGCTTTGCAGGATCATAAGCACCTTCGTTGACTCCGAGAACGATCGTGATGTCCTCATCGGTTGCAGGTGCGGAGATGATCACTTTCTTTGCGCCCGCAGCGATGTGCTTCTGTGCATCAGATGCCTTAGTGAAACGACCGGTCGACTCGATGACGATATCTACATCGCCCCATGGAATCGATGCCGGATCCTTCTCGGCAAACACCTTGAAAGTCTTACCATCGACGGTGATCGAATTCTCAGTATGAGAGACGGTCGCGCCAAGTCGACCCAAGATGGAGTCGTACTTGAGCAGATGTGCCAGAGTCTCGTTATCGGTCAGATCATTGACTGCGACGATCTCGAACGGTGCCTTCTGCTTGAGCGCCGCCCGGAAGAAATTGCGACCAATACGACCGAATCCATTGATGCCTACTTTGACCATTTCAATCCCATCTCAATCAATCCCGACATGCTCATTCTCGAGTGTTCAGCCAGACCACTGGTGATCTTCAAAGGTGAGAGCGCCACCAGACCAAAGGGAAAGGTTAGAAGTCGACCAGGGTTGGGAACTATCCACAACGCCGTGGATCTGGGCCGAAGTCTAGCAATCTCTCACTACTCCGAGCTGAGCATCTCGGGTGAGAGTGAACTTTCGGTATCTGGGATTCCAAGATCGGCAGCGCGCTTATCTGCCATCGCCAAGAGTCTGCGAATGCGACCTGCGACAGCATCTTTCGTCATGGCAGGAACTGCGAGAGAGCCGAGCTCTTCCAAGCTCGCCTGACCATGCTTGATTCGAAGCTCTCCAGCCTCTCGCAAGTGATCGGGTATCTCTTCACCGAGAATTTCCAACGCCCGTTGCACACGGGCAGAAGCCGCTACCGCTGCACGAGCAGAGCGTCGCAAGTTCGCATCATCAAAGATAGCCAGTCGATTCGCAGTTGCGCGCACCTCGCGTCGCATCCGGCGCTCTTCCCACGCCAGCACACTCTCATGCGCTCCTATCCGCGTAAGTAACGCACCAATCGCATCTCCATCACGGATTACGACGCGATCAACGCCACGCACTTCGCGAGCCTTCGCTGTGATTCCCAATATGCGAGCTGAACCAACTAAGGCAAGAGCCGCTTCAGGGCCAGGACATGTGATCTCAAGAGCCGATGAACGTCCCGGTTCAGTCAATGAACCATGAGCCACGAAAGCACCTCGCCACGCAGCCTCAGCATCACAGATGGCGGCCGAGACGATCTGTGGCGGAAGCCCTCGAATAGGTCGATTCTGCGAATCGATCAAACCGGTCTGCCTTGCAAGCGCTTCGCCATCGTCAAGGACGCGGACCAGGTAACGATTACCCTTACGAAGTCCCCCAGCGCTGATGATCGCGACCTCAGATTCATGGCCATAGATCTCTGCAATGTCCTTGCGCAATCTCCGCGCCGAGTGTGCGGTATCCAACTCAACCTCGACTGCGATCTTGCCAGAGTTGATATGCAATCCCCCAGCAAAGCGCAAGATCGCTGAGACTTCAGCCTTCCTGCAACAGGGTTTGTTGATCGCTACTCGACTCAATTCATCTTTGACTGAGGAGGTCATCGCCATGGGCGCTATCTAACACTTTCGGAGTCGAAAATGTGGCGGAAAGCAGGGGCCAATTTCTCACTCTCGTGATAGTTCTTTGCTCTGATCTGTGCTAAGTCCCACATCACGAGGCGAGCACCCATCGCCTCAACCTTCTCGTTGAGTGCTTGACCATAACGAGATAAAGAGGTATCAGCCAGGACCACATCGAGTCTCATCTTCGGCGCGAACCTCGCAATGACATCAAGATGATGCATGGGTGATGTTCCAGAGAGTTCATCTCCTGCTGGATCATCGAGATTGAGTAAGACAAGCTTGCGTGCAGGAGATGCCATGATCGAATCAAGTTGGTCACGCACTAAGAGGTGTGGCATCACGCTAGAGAACCAGGATCCGGGTCCGAGTGTGATCCAATCAGCATCACCGATCGCTCTAACTGCTTCTGGAGTCGGCTTCGGTTGTTCCGGGATGATTCGAATATCGATGAGATCGCCGCGATAGGTGCCCACTTCTACCTGACCGCGGATCCGCTTCCCATCAGCGAAATCCGCTTCAATCTCTAACGGTTCCAAGGACATAGGCAGGACTCGTCCGACCACCTTCAAGAGTGCGCCGACTTGATCGAGACCTTTCACGGGATCCGAATCGCGATCCCAGAGCGCAGTGAGAAGAAGATTTCCGAGGGCATGACCATTCATCTCGCCCTCAGATGTGAAGCGATATTGCATGATCTCCGCCCAGCCCCTACCCCACGCGTCGTCAGCACAGAGGGCAGCGAGAGCCATTCGAAGATCCCCGGGAGGAAGCGAACCGAACTCCTCTCGTAACCGTCCCGATGATCCGCCATTGTCAGCAACGGTAACGATCGCAGTGATATCGACGTCGCAGAGTCGAAGCGCGCGAAGGGTTGCAGCAAGTCCATGTCCGCCACCAAGAGCCGTGACTTTGACGCTCATCCCAGATACCTCTTCACCGTTGAGTCAAACCGTGCGGCGAACATCCCGATGTGCCGATTGGATCAATAGTGAGTACTCGTCATGCCCCATCGACTCAAGCCGTTCACTAAGCGCCTCGCAGATCGCTACCGAGCGATGCCTTCCTCCAGTGCAACCGACTGCAACAGTGACGAACTTCTTACCTTCTCTGATGAATCCTGGGATGACTGAGCCAATCATCGCGACAGTTCGATCCAAGAACTCCCCAACACCTTCACTCGCGAGGACACGCTCAGATACCGCACCATCCAACCCCGTCAGTGGACGCAACTTCGGGTCCCAATGCGGATTGGCGATGAAGCGGCAGTCGAGGACGAGGTCTGCATCGACTGGAAGTCCGTACTTGTAGCCAAAGGAGATGAGATTCATCTGAAGGTCGACTCTTCCTTCATGCTCGAAGAGCTGATCGATACGGCGCTCGAGTTGATGGATGTTCATCTCGCTGGTGTCGACGATGATGTCTGCTTTACTTCGCAGATCCTGCAATTTCTCGCGCTCACGGTTGATCCCATCGAGGACTCGATCACTCGATTGGAGCGGATGGGGTCTCTTAGTCGCTTCAAATCTTCGTACCAGCGACTCATCAGAAGCATCGACGAAGAGGATCCGGCTTTCGATCCCACGCCCCGTGAGATCGGCAAGCGCCCTAGTGAGATCGTCGAAGTGTTCACGTCCGCGGACATCGATCACGACTGCGATGAGATTGAC
>JBJTGO010000185.1:0-3586 GCA_046093985.1 Actinomycetota bacterium | reverse complement strand
CAAGATCCTTCACAGCGCTCTCGAATCGATCCACCATCGAAGCCAGAACTTCCTCGATGCTAGTTCCAGGTTCAAAGGAGTACCTCGCAGGATAGAGATATCCCTCCAAGTTATTGACCTTGAAGCCTTCCGGGGAAGATGTTCCCTTCAGTGCATCATCGACCTTCTCGTAGCCAAGCGATATGAGGATCGACTTCACTTCACTCAGCCTGATCCCGTCGCGTAACGCGATCAAGCCTTCAATCCGTTTCGGATCCAGTAGTTGCTCCAGTGCCTCTGCTGCCGGAATCTTGGTGTCGATTCTGTAGGTGCCGGGAGCTATTCGCTGCGCTCGAGGATCGCTTATCGCCACGCGAAAGAAGGTCTGCCACGAAGCGATCACACCCTTCTCATCGAGGTTGCGTGCGATCTCTTCGCCAGTCTCTCCCTCCTCGACCACGATCTCAACGCTCGATTCGCTCACTCCAGGGGGAAAGTCAGAATATGTTTTGGGGCGATTTGCGATCTCTCGGATTCCCAGCGTCACAAGAACTAGGAGCACTGCAACGATCGCTAAAATCTTCAGATTCGATCGATCCCTCAAAGTCTCGAACACGGGTTAGAGCTCGTCTCCGGCGTAGTTCTGAGTGTTTCGCTCGGTCAAAAGCACACCTTCGAGAAGGAGCGTTGCCGCAACGGCATCGATCTCGCTCCTGCCATCCTTTTCGCTCTTGCCGCTCGCCCGCATCGCGCTCAGAGCGCTCTTCGTGGTGAGGCGCTCATCGACGAGCCTGATGACACGAGAGTGCAAGCTAGCAACTTCGATGGCAAAGTCACGTGCCAGTCTCGCGGATGAACCAGCGTCTCCAGAGAGATTGACCGGGTATCCGACATAGATCACGACAGGCTGATATTCCTCGATGATTGACGCGAGATCCGCCTCCCAATCTCCTGCGTCGATAACCGACGTCGGGAAGGCGAATTGACCATCAGGGTCACTGACAGCGACTCCGATTCTCGCAAGACCGAAGTCCAACGCAAGACGCCGCCCCTTCGCTATCGAAGGAGTGGGATTCTCGCTCATGATTAGGTGATCGACTTCGCTAGTTCATCGCGCATGGCAGCGAGGGCGGCATCGATCTTCTCAAGCGTCGTGCCACCCCCTTGAGCAAAATCATCCTTGCCACCTCCACCCCCACCGAGGATGGCCGATCCTGACTTCACAAGTGCACCAGCACGCGCACCCTTCTCACGGGCAATGGAATCTGTCGCTGTGACAAGAACTACCTTGCCGTTGCTCACTGATGCAAGTGAGATGACCGAACCGCTTGAAAGATCTCTGAGTGCAAGGGCTATCTCGCGCAACTCATCTGCGGTGAGGCCTGATGGAAGGCTCCGCGCAAACCAGGCGAGACCCTTCACTCTCTCTACGCTCTTGATCGCACCCGAGAGATCTTCAACCTGTGCTTTGACCCGGAGCGCGCCAAGTGAACGTTCAGCATCCTTGAGCGATGCAAGAACATTCTCTATCCGCTCTGGCAATTCCTCACTCCTAGTGACCTTGACCAGCTCCATCACTCGAGACAAGAGAAGGTGCTCGCGCGTCAGGAAAGAGAAAGCATCATGACCAACAAGAGCCTCAACCCGACGTACTCCAGATCCAATTGATGATTCACTCATCAGTTTCACCAAGCCCAACTCACCGGAGGCGTGAACATGTGTTCCGCCACAGAGTTCTCGGGCCCAATCACCGACGCTTACTACCCGAACGCGGTCTCCATACTTCTCACCAAAGAGTGCCATCGCACCCATCGCACGCGCCTCATCTTGGCTCATCTCAGCAGCGGTCACCGGAAGGTTGGCGAGGAGAAGATCGTTGACTCTTCCCTCCACCTCCTGCATAGCAGTTATTGATACCGGCGCTGTGGAAGGGAAATCGAAACGAAATCTCCCAGGTGCGTTCTCGGAACCAGCCTGTGTTGCTGTCTCGCCAAGAACTTCTCGGAATGCTTTATGGACCATGTGGGTTGCGGTGTGCGCACGAGAGATTCCTCGTCGTCTTTCGACATCGATCTTTGCGTGTGCCTGCGCACCGATCTCTACCGCACCTTCAAGCACCTCTCCGCGATGGATGAAAAGACCTGGGATGGGTGACTGCACATCGAAGACATCAAAGATTGCTCCATTACTCAGATGAATCTGCCCGTGGTCAGCAAGTTGACCACCTCCCTCTGCGTAGAAAGGTGTTCGGTCAAGGATGAGCTCCACTGTTCCGCTTCCACTTGCGACTGACTTGCCTTCAGCGATGATTCCTAAGACCCTCGACTCAGAGTCAATTCTGGAATATCCGACGAAATCAGTAGGTGCGTTTGATTCAAGGACCTTTCGATACTCACTCAGGTCGGTGTGGCCACTTTTCTTCGCCTTGGCATCGGCCTTGGCGCGCTCCTTTTGCTCCTTCATCAAAGATTTGAAACCACTCTCATCAAGAGAGAGTCCAGCTTCGGCTGCCATCTCAAGTGTGAGATCGAAAGGAAAACCGTAGGTATCGTGAAGTTTGAAGGCATCTGCGGGATCAAGGCTGTTCGAACCGGAGTCCTTGGCGCGCTTAGCAGCGATGTCAAAGATTTGCGTTCCACTCTTGAGTGTTTCGAGGAAGGTCGACTCCTCAGAAGCGGTCACTTCTTGGATGCGACGGCGATCGCGCTCCAATTCGGGATACTGAGGCGACATAGCGTCTATGGAAGCGCTCACGAGCTCGACGAGAGTTGGATCCTCACTGCCAAGAAGTCGCATATTGCGCACTACTCGTCGCATCATGCGACGTAATACATAGCCTCTTCCTTCATTGCCAGGCGTGACACCATCCCCGATCAACATTGCTGCGGTGCGAGCGTGATCGGCGATGACGCGAAGGGAGACATCGCTTTTGATCTCACCGCCGTAGCGGACACCGGTCAATTCCGAGGCTTTGCGGAGGATGATGCTTGTCGTGTCGATCTCATAGATGTTCTCCACACCTTGGAGGAGCGCAGCAGTTCGTTCCAATCCCAACCCGGTATCTATGTTCTTTGCAGGTAATTCACCGACAATCGGGTAACCCTCTTTGCCGGGACCATCTCCACGAATGTTCTGCATGAAGACGAGATTCCAAATCTCCAAGTAGCGATCCTCGTCTGCGACCGGGCCACCCTCTTTTCCATACTGTGGACCGCGATCGAAATAGATCTCGCTGCATGGACCACAAGGTCCTGGTACTCCCATCGACCAGAAGTTATCGGCCATACCTCGACGCTGTATCCGCTCCTTAGGTACTCCCACACTCTTCTGCCAAATCTCTGCAGCTTCATCATCATCGTGATAGACCGTGACCCAGAGTCGCTCTGGATCGAAACCATAGCCACCATCGCTCTGAGACCTGGTCAGCAATTCCCACGCTAATGCGATGGCGCCATCCTTGAAGTAGTCGCCAAATGAGAAGTTGCCACACATCTGAAAGAAGGAAGCGTGTCGAGTGGTCTTGCCTACTTCATCGATATCGAGGGTTCGAACACACTTTTGAACCGATGTCGCGCGTGCATATGGTGGCGTCATCTCACCTAAGAAG
>JBJTGO010000184.1:0-26256 GCA_046093985.1 Actinomycetota bacterium | reverse complement strand
GCCAATGAACTTGCGCCATGGACTGCAGACCAGACCAGAACTTCTCCCCCTTCTCGTGCAGCCTTGGTGATAACTCCTGTTTTGAGAAGTTCATCAAGACCCGCGTTCAGGAGATTCCATGACTTGCTATCGTGCTGGTCGATCTCTCCGTGGTCGCAGAAACCACCGAAGATCAATCGGTAGAGGTTCGGCTCGTCCATAGCCCACTTGAAGTAGGCGTACCCCATAGCCTCGAATCTCTTTCGAGCCGCCGTTGGTCCAGTGCCCTTGACCTTGGCCATCGCCTTCTCCTGCATCGAGGCGAGGTGATCGAAGAGAACATCACCTACTGCGGAGACCAAGTCATCTTTGTCTTTGAAGTAGTGATAACTAGCGCTTGGGCTAACTCCCACATCGGCAGATACTGCTCGCAGTGAGAGTTGATCCGGTCCGTACTTTCGAACCAACGCTATTGCCGCGTTTACCAGAGCGCTCTCAAGATCGCCATGGTGGTAGCTGGACTTAGCAGCGGCTGCGGGTGCCATGGCGAAATCCTCCCAATAATCTTGACAATGTTCAATTGTGACTCAATAATCTGAACACTGTCTAGATGAAAGGGTCTCCATGTTCGAACGGCTGGGTCATTTCGTGGCAAGGCGCAGAAAAGGCGTCTTCATTCTCTTCATCCTCGGGATCTTGATCTCAGGTGTTCTCGGTTCTCAAGCATTCACTCGATTCGACTCCGGCGGCTATAGCGACCCTGGGAGCGATTCGGCGAAGGCGGCTGAGTACCTCAAGGAGACTTTCGATGTTCGGGCGCCTTCCCTTGTCCTCGCAGTTGGGGCCAAGGGTAGGTCGATCGATGACGAGGATGTCGTCGCTTCAGCCACGGCCTTGGAATCTGCGATCCGAAGTGAAGCAGCGACCGAGAAAGTCATTTCGTATTGGTCATCCGGAAATGCCCCGTTCCTCAAGAGTGAGGATGGCAGTTCAGGTTTAATGTTTGTCTACTTCGACACCGCTGACTTCACAGAGTCAGACAAGCTTGGTGGTGAGTATCAAGAGAAGTTCGACGGCACCTTCCAAGGCCTTGATGTCTATGTCTCCGGTGAGGCGGTCTTCGCCAATGCCATCAATGGTCGGATCCAAGAGGATCTCAAGACTGCGGAATTCATCTCGATCCCGCTGACCTTCCTCCTGTTGCTCTTCGTATTCGGGGCTATGGTCGCCTCTGCAATGCCACTCGTCATCGGCATCACCGCAATCATCGGAACATTCTTCGTGATGTATCTCTTCACACTCTTTACTGATGTGAGCATCTTCGTACTCAACTTGACTACTGGTCTAGGACTTGGACTTGGTATCGACTATGCCCTCTTGATTGTGAACCGCTTCCGAGAGGAGCTGGGTAAGGGCATCAGCCGAGAAGAGGCCATCGTCAACACCTTGAAGACTGCTGGAAAGACGGTCTTCTACTCGGGCCTCACCGTCGTGGTGACACTCATATCCCTGACATTCTTCCCGCTCAACTTCCTCAAATCCATGGGGTATGCAGGTGCTTCCGTCGTAGCGCTTGCAGTTTTGGGAGCGCTCCTTCCGCTTCCTGCGATTCTCGCGCTTCTAGGCGAGCGCATCAACAAGGGGCGGGTACGTAAGAGTGCAATGGTTCAACGTGAAGATGGGCGTTGGGCACAAGTGGCACGACTTGTGATGAGGAGACCGGCAACCGTCGTTGCTCTCTCGCTCGCAATCCTCTTCCTCTTCATCTCCCCGATTACCAATGTGAAGTTCGGTCAGGTTGACACTGATGTTCTGCCAGCCAATGACCGTGCCTATATCTCCTCTCAATTCATTACGGAGGAATTCCCTGGTGAAGAAGGCAATCCCATCGAGATCATCTTCCCTCAGGGCACAACTCAAGGTGATCAGATCTCTACCTACTTGGCCCGAGTTGGAGCCCTCGACGGAATCTCACGCGTCGGTGAACCGATAGCAGTGGGTGAAGCGGTCCGAGTCGAGGCGATTCACTCGATCAAGCCACGAACGCCGGAAGGTCAGAGTTTGATCGAATCGATCCGAGCTCTACCTTCGCCAGAGGGAACCCTCGTGGGTGGAGTTGCTGCCGACTATGCGGATACACAAGGTGCGATCGCAGATCGATTGCCGGGAGTGATCGGCTGGATCGTGTTGACCATCCTCGTCTTGCTCTTTGTCTTCACCGGTTCACTTCTCCTACCGATAAAGGCGGTGATACTCAACTTCCTTTCGCTTGCTTCAACGGTCGGCGTACTGACGTGGGTCTTTGGTGAAGGAAACTTGCAGTGGTTGGTTGGAGACTTCATTGTCAACGGGACGATTGACACCAACATGATGGTCCTTGTCGCGGTCGTGGCATTCGGACTATCGATGGACTACGAAGTCTTCCTGCTCTCTCGAATCAAGGAAGAGCATGATGCGGGCAAGTCGAATGTCGACGCTGTCGCAGCGGGACTGCAAAAGTCAGCAGGAATCATCACTGCAGCAGCATTCATCTTGGCCATCGTCTTCGGGGCCTTCGTTACCAGCGGAGTAACCGGCATCAAGCTGCTTGGTTTCGGCGTTGCCTTCGCGATCTTGCTCGATGCGACACTGATTCGAGCGCTCTTAGTTCCAGCACTGATGCGTCTACTTGGCGAACGAAATTGGTGGGCGCCGAAGGCAATGAAGAGGTTCCAAATCAATCATTGATTGGTCTCAAAAAAGATCTGGGCCGACTCCCTCAAGTCGGCCCAGACGTTTCTGACTTTGTAGCGATTAGAGCTTGATGCGGTTGATGAATCCCTCAACCACAGTTCGTACCTTGCCGGTGAGGACGATGAAGCCAGTTGCCTTGGCGTCACCGTTGATGCAATCCTCAGTGAGCAGGTATTCCGCCCACTCCTTCACTGCCTTGCCGTTCGCCTTGTTGCTTGGGGCTGTGTCGTAGAGCATGTAAGAGACGATGCTGAGTGTGTATGCACCCGGCTCCTTCGTCTGATAGTCGAAGGTCACCGCGCCGGTCGCATCATCGATCTTGCCGCCACCGACGAAGGCAGAGGTTGAGGTCGATGTTGGAAGGACGAAGTTGCCTGATGCATTACCGATAGCTGCCACCTTGAGGCCGTTTGGTGCTGCGAAGGAGACTTCGGCGTAGGTGATCGAGTACTTGGTCTGGCCAGCATTGAGAGAAACACCTTGCGACTGTGACGCACCAACAATACGGCCACGGTTTCCTGCTGCGTTCAAATCACCTGGAAAGGCAGTCGTGAATGCATTATTTGCAGGCTTGGTGAAGATCGATGGTGCGACAGCATTGAGATAGCGAGTGAAGTTATTGGTTGTACCTGAGCCATCTGAACGATAGAAGACCTTGATGTCCTTGTTTGGCAAGGTATAGCGGATGTTCTTCTTGACCGTTCTCAAGATGACATTCTTTCCATCTTTGTCCTTGAGCACATTTCCATCTTTGCCTTTGCGATAGACAACCTCGGTGACTTCGCGGTTGTTGTCCGCAACGATCTTCGGGTCATTCCACTTAGTGATCTGGCCAGCGAAAATTCCAGCGAGAGTCTCTGGACTCAAATAGAGCTGGGTGCGTGCTGGAAGATTGTGAAGAACGCCGATCGGAGCAGCAACAAGAGGTATGTTGATCACGGAGCTACGGCGCGTAGAGGCCAAATGTGCTGCATCGGAGAACCAGAAGTCACCGATATTTCCATCGGCGTTTCGAACACCGGTACTTGATCCAGCTGGGTTGTAAGCAATGCTGTTGCCAGTCTTCTTGTTATAACCAGTCTTGCAGGCATCTACGACGTTACCGACGAAGCTCGCGCCGGAACCTTGCAAGTTCACGTTCGCATGAGCAGGAACGACGGTGATGGACATGACTGTCGCAAGCGAGAGTGCAAAGACTTTCGCACGCTTGGAGATTTTCATCTTTTTCCTTTCAGGAGGGGTACTTCGAAACAAGGACACGCGGTGAAGATAACTCTGCAGGGTTTCAGGAAGGTGGACTTGCCTTGCCGTTTGGTGACGAGTAAGTGAACTCTTGGCTAACCGAATCGACCGGTGACGTAGTTCTCTGTCCTCTTATCTCGAGGATTGGAGAAGATATCGCTCGTCTTGCCGTACTCGACCATCTCACCAGGACCGCCATCGGAAAGGAAGAATGCGGTGTAGTCAGAGACACGCGCCGCCTGTTGCATGTTGTGGGTGACGATGATGATGGTCATAGTCTCGGAGAGCTCTGCGATGGTGTCTTCGATCTTGAGCGTTGATCCTGGATCAAGGGCAGAGCAAGGTTCATCCATCAAGAGAACATGCGGACTTACAGCAAGGGACCGTGCGATACAGAGGCGCTGTTGCTGTCCACCAGAGAGCGCGCCACCGTATTCACCGAGGCGATCTTTGACCTCATTCCACAGCCCTGCTCGTTGCAAGCACTCTTCGATCAAGTCATCCTTGTTCGATGTCTTCAACTGAGCGAGGCGAAGACCTGACATCACGTTCTCACCGATTGTCATCGAAGGGAATGGATTCGGCTTCTGGAAGACCATGCCGATCTTCAATCGGATCTTGGTGACATCTGTACCTGGCGCATAGATGTCCTTGCCATCGAGAAGGACCTCTCCCGCCATTGCAGCAGTAGGTATGAACTCATGCATGCGGTTGAGAGTCCTGATGAAAGTGGACTTACCGCAACCAGAGGGACCAATGAGAGCGGTGACAGAACCCGAGGCGAAGTCGATCGAGATATCAGAGAGGACATGATTCGAACCGAACCAAGCATGAACGCCCTTGGCTTCGAGACCAGTGCCAAGACGTCTCGCGCTCGGCGCCTTCGTTGTTCGCGCCGCAGCAACTGATGCGAGTGAGGATGGAGAGGTGCCAGAGGTCTCTTGGTTGCTCGTCATTTCAGTGGGCCTTTCTTGCATCTGCTTGGGTGCGGATAGATCAGGAGAGCTCATCGTTTGACCTTCTTTGTGCTCAAAGTGCGGGCGAGGAAGAAGAGGATGATGACGAAGGAGAGGAGGACAAGGAGTCCGGCCCATCCACGTGTAGTGGCTTCTTCGGTACCAAAGAAGAAGGACTTCCAAACATAGAAGGGCAGCGATCCCATAGGACCCGTGAAAGGGTTGTAATTGACCGCATCGCCACCACCGGAGACCAAGAGGATTGGCGCAGTCTCGCCAACAACACGGGCTATGCCGAGGATCATGGCGGTAACGAGGCCACTTCGTGCGGCTGGAAGAACGACCATCGCAACGGTTCGCCATTGAGTACCACCAAGTGCGACTCCCGCTTCGCGAAGATCATTTGGAATAAGGAGAAGGACCTCTTCGGCTGTGCGCGCAATCGTTGGAATCATCAAGATGGAGAGGGCAAGCGCTCCCATCAAGCCAGAGAAAGTCTTCGTGATCGGGTAGACGATTGCTGACATGATGAAGAGACCAGCGACGATAGAAGGAACACCGCTCATCGCCTGGACTAGGAATCGAACCGGACGAGCGAAACGTCCCTTGATCTCGGTGAGATAGATGGCGGTCAAGATTCCCAATGGAAGGGCGATGACAAGAGCGATCGAAACCATAATCAGAGTGCCAACGAGTGCGTGATAGAGACCGCCCTCAGCAATTGGATCCGTCGAGGTGTTGAGACTCATATCGTCGACCCAGAGCCCCCAGTGAAGACCTTTGTATCCGCGAGAGATCGTGGTGTGAAGGATGGAAGCAATCGGGATCAATGCGATCGTCATACCTAAACCGAGTAAGACGCCAACTGCATTGTTCTTAGCCGTTGTACTTCCTCTGCCGATCAGTCCTTTGAGGTAACCGATGATGATTGCGAATATGCCAGAGAGGATGAGGAAAGGAAGGAGACCCTTCATCGGGGTCAGGGCGACGACTGCGATGCTTGCAAGGGCTGCCAAGACACCAACTGCGATGCTCTGACTCCGCTCAGCGACAGAGGGTTTCCATGGTTTCTGCGGTGTTGGGATCTTCTTCTCCGGAGTGTTGATCGACATCATCGCCCCTTGCTTCCGGTCCTGCGAACGATGAAGTCTGCGATGAAGTTCACCAACAAGGTGAGGACGAAGAGAGCAAGTCCTGCAGCCATCAAGCCCTTGATCTCAAGTGGTTTTGCTTCACCGAACTTGAGGAGGATCAGAGAAGCAACGTTTCCACCAGCACCGAAGAGGATCTGCCAGTTGATCTGATAGACGATATTCAAAACGGTATAGACCGCAACGGTCTCGCCCATAGCGCGCCCAAGCCCGAGCATTGCGCCACCAACGACTCCGCCACGGCCATAAGGAATTGCAACATTTCGAATCATCGCCCACTTCGTCGCGCCGAGAGCGTATGCAGCTTGGATGCGATCCAATGGAGTCTGATCAAAGACTTCACGAGCGATCGCAGTTGTGATTGGGATGATCATCGTGGCAAGGACCAGGCCGGCCAAGAAAGGCGAGCGCGTAAAGATCCGATCGTCGACTGCGAAGAGTGGAATCCAACCGAGATACTTATTGAGGAGCATCGCCCAGTACTCGGCCTTTGGCATAAGGATGAAGAAGCCCCAGAATCCGAAGAGGATGGAAGGGAAAGCTGCCATCAAGTCGATCACTGCAACGAGGAATGCTTTGAGTTTTCCTTGTGCGTAGAAGGTGATGAAGAGAGCTGATGCCACTGCGATGGGTACTGCTACGACGACTGCGATCAATGCGCAGAGAAGAGTTCCCACAAGCATCGCCGCGATACCGAAGCTGTAACTCTGAACCTCACCATATTCATCGGTGATCACTTCCCAAGTGGAAGAGGTGATAAAGCTGAAACCTTCTTCTACGAGGACTTCATAACCTTGGTAGAGAAGGAAGATTGCAATCAAACCCAAGATGACAAGCGATGAGAGACCACCTGCGGTGACGACGCCTCGAAATACTTTGTCGGAGAGCCTTGGCTCAGTGGTGATGGTCCGCGGTGCGGGAATGGGTCGCCGCTCTCGCTGGATTTCACTCGTGGCCACGGCTGCATCTTGGTCATGAGCCCGTAATCAGGCGTGGCAAGTGGGTGAACGGAAGGTGAACGAAAAGTGAAGAAAGTCGGCCCCGGGCAATAGAGTGCGCGCGTGACCTCGTCCGAGAAGAGCCAGAACATCATCTGGATCGATTGCGAGATGACTGGTCTTTCCGTGGAGAGTGACGCACTCGTCGAGATCGGCGTCCTCGTCACTGACTCTGAGCTCAACATCCTTGGCGATGGGGTCGATGTTGTGATCAAGGCGAGCGAAGGGCAGCTTGCCGCCATGAGCGACTTTGTTCGCACGATGCATACCGATTCTGGACTCCTCGCTGAGATTTCCTCCGGAAAGAGCCTTGCGGAGGCCGAAGAGATAGTCCTGGATTACCTCAAAGCGCATTGCGAACCAGGTAAGTCACCACTTGCCGGAAACACAATCGGCATGGATCGCAATTTCATCTCGCGAGATATGAAAAGGCTCGAATCCTTCTTCCACTATCGCACCATCGACGTCTCCTCAATCAAGGAATTAGCAAAACGCTGGTACCCGAAGGCCTATGCCTCTGCTCCCGTGAAGACTGGCAATCATCGTGCCCTCGCAGATATCCGCGATTCCATCGCAGAATTGGCGCATTACCGAAGCGCGATCTTCCAAAACATCTCGGAGTAGTCGGGCGGTATGATTCGCCCAGGTCATTACGACTTGGTGGGCGTAGCTCAGCTGGTAGAGCACCCGGTTGTGGTCCGGGTTGTCGCGGGTTCAATCCCCGTCGCTCACCCCACAAATTCTCGATCTAGGGTGTCTAGATCTTCCATTCCTTCCTTCCGTCAATTGCTCGGCAGGCGCTGATCAGGACACCTTTCCAAAACCCGTTTCATGGCTCTCTTCTCTGGTGAAGTGAGCCAAAGTTCATAACTGACTTTGACCGCGATCTGTCTCGCAACATAACTGCACCGATAGGACTTACGTGGTGGCAGCCAGGTGGCGGCATCAGCATCACCTTTTTGAGAGTTGAACGAGCCTTTGACCGCCAAGAGATTGAGTGGATCGTTGGCAAAGCGCTTTCGCTTCTCGTCGCTCCATCGAAACGCCCCGGTTTGCCAGGCATTCGAGAGCGAAACGACATGATCGATCTGTACAGCTAAGGAAGTAACCCGACCTCGAATGAAATCAATCCGCTCCCCCGAGTAAGGATCAACGAGAACTCCTTCAAGGATGACGCATCGATCTCGAGAATCCTCGAAGGTAGGTGAAGTGAGATCACGGAGCAGGATGTCGTTACGAGTATCGCAACCATTGCGATTGACATCGGACCATGGCGTGCCAAAGAGTCCGCGCTCATAGCCTGTTTTCGGGGCTCGACCTTTCACTTCAAGAGTTGCGATGGCCTCAGAGGCACGTAGTTGACTTGCAAGCGATCTTTCGACTGCAGAAGTCGTTGGCAAGATTGCGATCGCCAAAATCGCAATCATCCTTGACCTGCGCCAAGTCGACTCCATGCGCAGATGGTGTCGGTTTTGGCGCTCTGGCGGCAACCGATATAGTCCGCTCTTGCCTTGGGTCTCCCCAGCCCGAAGGACAGACCGGGTTGTTAGCTCAGTTGGTAGAGCAGGTGACTCTTAATCACCGGGTCGGGGGTTCGAATCCCTCACAACCCACGGAGGAAGTCTCTCTTTTCCTCAGATCTCTCTGGCCCATCAAAGTGAACTAGCCAACTCCTCTATAACGTCGAAAAGTGCTTGCACATCACTCTCAGTGGTTCTGAAATTGGTGTAACACGGTCGAAGCCATGTCTCGCCATTGATCTGGGCGGTCGAGATGTAGAAGCGCCCATCCTCAATGATCCGTTCGCAGAGAAGGGCGTTGAGAGCACTTGCATCTCCCTTTGTAGAACTCAGGTACTGAATTGGCACTATGGAGAGGTCCGGAGCATGAGGCAGTGTTTTGAAGTCATCACGTTGTGAAGCAATCTGGTAGGTCAATTGGGCCAGTTCGATGTTCTTATCGATTGCCTGACGGAAGGCATCGGCTCCGTGAGTCTTGAATGCAATCCAGAGTTTGAGGGCGCGCAGAGGCCGTGAATACTCCAAAGTGAGATCGACCGGGTTGTAATCGCCGAAGATGTGAGGCATGTAGGCCTCATGATGGGAGAACGTATTTGCGAGTCCTTCATGGCTTTTCATCAAGACCAACGAGCATGCTTTTGGAACGAAGAGCCACTTGTGGGCATCGATTGTCACTGAATCGGCACGATCGAGTCCTGTGAAGAGCGGGGCCTTCGAAGTCCCGGCTGCCGGCGCTCCATATGCGCCATCGACATGGAGCCAGATTCGCTTCTCTTTGGCGACCTTTGCGATCTCATCGAGAGGATCGACAGCGCCCGTGAGGGTCGTGCCACAGGTTGCGACGATGGCGATTGGTGTCACTCCTCGCGCGAGATCCTCTTCGATGCGCTCCCTGAGGATTTCGACTCGCATCCGATGATGATCATCGATCGGTATCGATCTAACGGCATCGGTACCGATTCCCAGGACCTCAACTGCCCGAAGGATTGAGTAGTGAGCCTCAGATGATGCGTAGATGGCGACTTCGCGATTGATCCCTGACTTCCTAGAATCTGGTAACGCCAGACTTCTTGCTGTCGCGAGAGCAGTGAGATTACTGACCATGCCACCTGAGGTGAAAAAGCCCACTGCATCGGAATATCCGATGAACTCTCCTACCCACTCTGCTGCTTGTCGTTCCAACATCGTGGCTGCGCGAGAATCCACGGCTTGATTGATGTCATAAGAAGAGGCAAGGAAATCCGCTATCGCTCCTACCTCAAGACCACTCGAACCTATATATGCAAGGAATCGAGGTCTTGATTGCGCGATTGATGCCTCAAGAATTTCGACTGATGAGCCGAGGACATCAGTGATCTCGCTGGGATTCTCGGGCAAGTCAGTGGCAAGAAGGGATTTCAACTCTGCAGTGATCTCAGGTTCTTTCTCGCGAGGTTGATCGAAATTCGACCAGATCCGCTCCATCTGGCGAGCGAGGAAATCAAGTACCGAACGACGCTCGTCTCCGATCCGTAATCGGTCCATCAACGCCTCATCAAATGCATCGAGATGGCCAGTTGCGCACGATGAAGTCGCGTGACGAGTTCCGATTGCCTAATCCCCAGGTCCTGAGAGACATCGGAGAAGGTCCGCTTCTGATAGAAGATTCCCATCGCGACCTCTCGTAACGGGTCAGGAAGTGTCTCGATCGCAGCAAGTAGATCCTTCGCAGGAATCTTCGAGAGATCGACGCCTTCGCCTTCATCTTCAAATGAGATATCAAGATCGAAGAAGTTACTCATAGTCGAATCTCCCCCCGGAGCTTGTTGACCTCACGGCGCATGCCGATTCCGGCGACACCGACTAGTTCACCCTTTCTACGATAGCCAAAGACGAACTCACTCGCGAGATCACCCTCGATGAGCGTGATCTCATCGGCAAGCTTCGGCTCGCCATAGGAGAGGATGCTCATGGCGAATTGATCACTCCAAAAAGAGGGCAGCGGATTGAAGTGCTCACCCATGACGAAATCTGCGACCGATCCTGGAGCGTCGTGATGTGAGATCTCACGCCCGACTCGCTTCGCAGATTCGATCGGGATGTTCCAGTGTTCGATCCTCCGTGGCGGAAGTTGACGATGCGCATAGGGAAAGCGTGCGATATCTCCGACGACAAAGAGTTCATCAACCGAGGTGCCATCTTCACACATACCTCGAAGGCTCTGGTCAGTGAGAAGACCATTGCTGAGATCGAGTTCGTTTCCTTCCAGCCATTCAGTATTGGGAAGCGACCCTACGGCCTCGATGAGAACGGAACACTCGATGACTTCCCCACCATTCAGGCGCACGCCTTCCACTCTATCTGCGCCAATCAAGTCTTCAACGGTACGCTCCAAGTGAAAACGAACCCCCTCCGATTCATGGCGTCGCCGGACTTCTTCACCAAACTCTTCACCCAGGATCGGCGCAAGTGGAGTCGATTCGATTGCAACGACATCAACGGCGCAGCCAAGCTTTCGAAGCGTTGCTGCTAACTCAAGGCCGATGAAACCTGCACCGAGGATGACTACTCTGCTTCCTGAGGGTGCGGCTTTGCGAAGGGCCTTCGCATCATCGTATGTTCGAAGTGAGAATCGACCGGATCGAAGATCGTTAGGAAATGTCATCTGCCGTGATCGTAGCCCGGTCGCTGCAACGAGGTAGTCGAATCCAATGCTCTTACCTGAGGCGAGAGTCACCACACGGTCAGCAAGCGAGAGTGCGGTGGCAACTTCGCCCAGAAGAAACTCGGCGCGAAGTTCCTCCTCCTTGATCGGGAAAGCAACAGCAGATAACTCCTTATCGTTGGCGAGGAGATCCTTAGAGAGTGGTGGTCTGTTGTAGGGAAGATGACTCTCGGCACCAATGAGTGTGATCTCGCCATCGAATCCAGAGCGTCGTAACGACTCGGCGGTACGTAGTCCGCCCATCGACGCCCCTACGATCACGACCTTACTCAATGTCGATCCGGTCTCGACTAGTCAACGATGGTGATGGCTTGCATCGGGCAGACATCCGCTGCCGCTTGGACGTTAGCGCGCTCTGCATCATCAGCGGTCGCTAAGTACTCCAACTTGTCCTGATCGTTGAGTTTGAAGATCTCGGGTGCCTCGAAGACGCACTGTCCATAATGCTGGCACTTTTCCATATCGACATGAATCTTGATCATCGATGCTCCCTTGCTCTAACTCTGACTACTTCGTTACTTCTTCGACAGTGGATGGATAGAGGTCCTTGGACGGAGTTCGAATCCCTCTAAACTCCCAATCGCCGCCAAGAGCAGTCGAGATGACCTCCTCGCTCTCGGTCGGTTGGGCACCAACTTCGGCTCGAATCGAGTGACCTTCGACGATCCTGTTACTCAATCGACCAAGTCCCTCGACTTCGACCTCAACGAGATCACCTAATTGAACTGGCCTGGAATTAGCAGGCGTCCCGGAGAAGATCATGTCTCCTTCGACGAGGGTGATGGTTCGAGCGATATCAGCGACGAGATAATGCATGTTCCACTCCATATTGTCAGTGTTGTCCTCTTGCTTCAGGACTCCGTTGACATAGGTGCGGATCATCTTGTTCTTGAAATCCCAATCGGTGACCATGCCAGGTCCAACCGGTGCCAAGGTGTCAGCGCCCTTGACTCGAAGCATCGATCCGGCATCGGTATCGCGGAAGTCATGGAGCCCGAAATCGTTTCCGACGCTATATCCGGCGATGTATTCACCCGCTTCTTCGATCGAGATGTCCTTACACCTCTTTCCGATGATGATGACGATCTCGCCTTCGTAATTGAGCCACTTGCATCGTTGTGGTCGAACTACATCACCGTGATGGGAGTTAAGTGCGGTGATCGGCTTGTGGAAGTAGGTGGGGGCAGCAGGTAACTTTGTGAGGAACTCTTTGGTGCGACTGTCGTAGTTGAGATGTACAGCGATGATCTTGGTGGGGACCGCGGGAGCGAGATGCTTCACCTGATCGATGAGAAAGCGCTTTCCATCCGGCGCGACGAGCGCATCTCCCTCACGCTTGACCAGGAGCGGATGACCATCGACTTCGATGCGACGAAACTCAGTCACGTGAAAGGACCAGATCCTTCGCAGTAGCGAAACCGCCTTCAGGTTCAGGGAAGTAGACATGTACCTGTCCGGTACCGACTGAGTTCTCGTACTCGCTGTAGAGGATGCCTTTTGCTTCGTTCCGTTCCTCACCCAGTGCTCCGGCCATCGCTAGGTAGTGGAAGAAGCCCGCCTCTGGCTTGTACTTACGGAATGTGTCGAAGTCGGCGAGGATTGCGCCGTGGTTACCTTGCTTCATCCACTCCAGGACTTTGAGATCGTATTGATAGGCCTCGGGCGTGTAGATATGGATCGGATCGCTCGCCTCATGTTTACGCAAGTCGCGCAACTTATGGAAGGTATGTGAGAGTGCACCAGATGCGATCAAGACAACCTTCCGATCGCTATCCCTGATCGCCTCGCCTAGTGCACGTCCTGCGCGGATGAAATCCTCTGGAGTTCCGGTCTGACAGACCGACATGCTGATCCAACGCTTGTCGTCAAGGCCTCGACCGAGATAGTGCCAGAGGTTGACGGTCGCGTAGAAGATCGGAAGATGTGGATCTGCGATCGGTGTGATCCATGTCCCGTTCTTCTCGTCGTACTTAGAGAGTGAGTTCGCCAATTCTGGATCACCTTTGATGGAGTAAGGGATCTGCGTCATGCCGCGAGGCAACTCCTCCGAGGTGAAGAGGCCGGAACGCTCGGCAGCAGAGGTGATGACGAATTCCACCGTCGTCGCCCAGTGGCTGTCGAGGACTACGACTGTGTCATAGTCGAGCGTCTCGAAGACATCCTTACGCAACTTCTTCAAACCTGGAACCAGGCTGATCTCCTGACCCTCATTGAGATCTTTGCGAACTCGCTCTGGCAACATGATGGTGGGCACATGTGCCAATAGCGCTGCTCCGACTACCTTTCCCATCGCTCCTACTCCTTCCATCCATGTGGTGCGATCACTGTGTTCTTCACATCTGCATAGAAATCGAATGACCAGGTACCGCCGTCGCGGCCGATCCCAGACTTCTTCGAGCCACCGAAGGGAGCGCGGAGATCGCGGACAAAGAAACAGTTGACCCAGATCGTGCCTGCGACGAGATTCTTGGTGATCTTCGCGGCATGTTCACGAACTCCCGATACCACCACTGCTGCGAGACCGAACTCCGTGTCGTTGGCAATCGTAAGTGCCTCTTCGTCGGTCGAGAAGGTCTGCATACAAAGAACTGGACCGAAGACTTCCTCGCGGACGATCTCGCTCTGCGGATTCGGTCTCATCACCAGGGTGGGTTGGTAGTAGAGACCACCGAGTGAATCGTTCGCCTTTCCGCCGAGGACGATCTCAGCGCCTTCTTTTCGTGCCCGTTCCACGAATCCAGCGATACGAGCGAAGTGCTCGGAGTGGATCTGTGGGCCAACTTGAGTCTCTTCGACGCGAGGATCACCTTGTTTGATCGCACTCGCCTTCTCGATGAATCGCTTCGCGAACTCATCCGCGATCCGCTCGTGGACGAGAAGTCTCGTTCCAGAGAGGCAGACCTGTCCGGCGTTGTCATATTGCTCAACTGCCAAAGTGGTGGCGAGATCCAGATCTGCGTCATCAAGGACGATCAGAGGACTCTTGCCGCCAAGTTCGAAGGTGATCGGCGTGAGGTTATCTGCAGCGGCTCGTGCGATGATCTTTGCAGTCGGGACCGAACCGGTGAAGGAGATGCGCGAGATTCCAGGATGTTTAGTCAGCGCTGCTCCAGCTTCCTCCCCAAGACCGAAGACGACATTGAATACGCCGCGCGGAACTCCCGCCTCGATGGTGAGGTCTGCAAAGAGAGATGCCGTCAGTGGAGTCCACTCCGCTGGTTTCAAGACCACGGTATCTCCAGCAGCGAGCGCTGGACCGATCTTCCACGTCGCAAGCATGAGCGGTGCATTCCATGGCGTGATCAACGCCGCTACACCCGACGGATCCCAGGAGACATTATTGGTATGACCACGCGTCTCGAATGGTTCATGCTTCAAATCGTTGATCGCCCACTCGGCGAAGAATCTGATGTTTGCCGCTGCTCTCGGCATCACTCCCTTGCGATGTGATCGAAGCAACGCTCCATTGTCGAGAGTTTCGACTTGTGCAAGAACCTCTACGTTCTCTTCGATCAACTTTGCAAGTCGCTCCAAGATCTCGCCACGACCTTTGGGGCCAAGATCTCGCCAAGCGGGGAAGGCATCGCGTGCCGCCGCTACGGCAAGATCGACTTCCTTCGCACCACCCGCGGAGAAATCGCCCAGGAACTGTCCGTCGATGGGAGATGTGTTGCGCAGGGTTTGCGCGGAGAAGATGCGTTCACCATTGATGAAATGGCCGGTGGAGATCTCTACCCCCGCTACTTCGACGCTCTTCACTCACTCTCGTTTCAATCGGATCCCACACCAGGCGGGATGCTCCATAATCGTTAGGATACTAACGAGATGGCTTAGGTTACTCTAGGCATTCTTCGGCTGGAAGTATGGAATCAGGAAGTGAGGTCGCAGATGAAGAGCGCTCGTCCTCGCATCGCTATCCCAGGGCGCCTCGCGGAGACGACCTCTGCCACCCGCTACGCCGGAGTCGTTACAGCACGCAGACTTGCAGAACTGATCTGGGCCGCTGGTGGCGAGCCCCTCACCTTCCTGCCGGTCGCCGACCAAGGATGGGGCGAGCGTCTCGACGGAGTCGATGGCATCTTGATGCCCGGCGGAGCGGATGTCGACCCAAGGCTCTACGGGCAAGAGCACCTCTCGTCAGAGCTCTACGGGATCGATTCGCTCCAAGATCAAGCTGACATCTCGTTGGTTCGATATGCACTCGATTCCGCGATTCCACTTCTGACTATTTGTCGAGGCACACAAGTTGCCAACGTCGCACTCGGTGGTTCACTCCTGCAACACATGGAGTCGCCACATATGAATCATGCCTCCACCATCGAATTCTCAACTTTCGATACCGCGCTAGGACTCGATGGAAGGACGCTCACTCTCTCCTGCTTCCACCATCAGGCGATCGATCGAATCGGCGATGGGATCACTCCACTCGCCTATGCAAAGGAAGGGCATGTAGAGGCGGTGCGCTACTCGAGTAAAGCCTGGGCCTTTGGATTGCAGTGGCACCCGGAGGACAACTACGACCAAGTTCCAGGTCAGTTATCGATCGCAAAAGCCTTTATCGATGCCGCGCGTGGTTAGCGCTTCTGAATCTTCTTTCGCGTTCTCTGCTTCGTTGACCGCTTTCGCTGACCAGGTGATGACGTAGAACCGCCTTCAGCATGGAGGGTCATGGTGCGAAGTCCATCTGCGGTCACCTTACGATCGTTCGGTCGTAGCGATGATGCGAGATATACCTCTTCCTTGTTGAACTCCGGGAAGATCCGTTCCATCAACTTCTTGCCTTGAGCGGTCAGTGTGACCAGGACCAGACGGCGATCACTCTTACTCTGCCGCTTGGTGATCAACCGCTCGCGCTCCAAGGTCTTGAGTACGCCGGTGAGTGTTGCCTTCGAGGTTCCTACCTCTTCTGCGATCTCGCGGGTTTCGATCTCAACCCAGACCCAAACCACCCAGAGCACGACGAAGCCAGTCCAAGAGAGCGAGTGCTTGGAGAGCACCTCTCGCTCCAGGTGTTTTCGGACCGCGCTCGATGCGCGAAAGAGATTGGAGACCACTGCCATCGCCTTGAAGTCGATCTTCATGCCACGGAGCAAAGTTGAGACTTGGCGTTCCGTCTCATTGAGGGTGTGAGCGCCAGCCATGACTGAAATCCTATCTGTCGAAGCTTCTTCTCACTCATCTATGCCGGTGGTATTCTCGTTTCGTTCGTATCCTAACGAGTGGAGCAACGATGGGTTCCTCGATCAATCTCGCTGACCTAGATCTCTTCGAATCAGGCGCACCATGGCCGACATTCAAAGAGTTGCGCGATAAAGATCCACTCCACTGGAGCGAAGAGGCGGCGCCTAACCATGGCTTCTACTCCGTGACCAGGTATCACGACATCGTCTCAGTCCTGCGAGATCCTGCGACCTTCACAAGCGAGAGATTTACCAACCTAGAAGAGGTAGATGCCGAGCAAGAGGAAGCAAGACGCTCACTCCTTGAGACAGACGGATCCCGTCATCGTGCGCTCAGACGTCTGCTCCAAGGTCAATTCACACCAGCAGCAGTCGCCCACTATGAGACTTTCCTTCGAGGACTCACTGCGACAACGCTCGATAACGCCTTCGCCAAGGGCGAGTTCGATTTCGTCAAAGAGGTCGCTGCTGACTTTCCGATCAACGTCCTTGCAAAACTCTTGGATGTCCCAGCGAAAGACAATCGTCAACTGATCGACTGGGGAAATCGCATGATCGGGTTCGATGATCCAGAACATGCTGACATCTTGATCAGTGACCCTGATAGTGAGAAATATCGATTGGTTCCCTTTCGATCCCCGGCAGCTCTTGAGGTCTTCGCATATGGCGATGCGCTGGCGAGAGAACGCCGTGGCCAGGCTGGCAACGATCTGATCTCGGTACTTGTCAATGGAGAGATGAGTGATGGCATCCCGCTTTCAGAGCGAGATTTCCATACCAACTTTCTCTTGCTTGTCGTAGCCGGCAATGAGACCACTCGTCACACCATCTCCCACACCATGATCAACCTGATCCAACACCCCGAACAACTCGCACGCTTGCAGGAAGACCCAGAATTGATCCCCTGGGCGGTCGAGGAGTTCTTGAGATTTGCAAGTCCGGTCTATCACTTCCGAAGGACTGCGACGAGGGATGTCGAGATGCATGGAAGGACGATCAAGTCTGGTGAGAAGATTGTGACCTGGTTCGCCTCAGGAAATCGTGACGAAACGATCTTCTCTGACGCTGACCGATTTGATGTGACTAGGAATCCAAATGAGCATATGACCTTCGGTCGAGGCGGACCTCATATGTGCCTTGGTAATGCATTGGCGAGGATCGAGTTGCGTGTAATGTTCGAAGACCTCATCTCGCGAATTGACTCGATGGAGATGACCGGACCAGTTGACTACTTGCGTTCCAACTTCGTCCATGGCATCAAACGGATGCCGGTGAAGGTGAATCTCCGCTGATTGAATTGCAGTGAAGAGAGAAGTTACTTAGATCAATCGAGCGACCCGCGACAAGAAGGCATCGACAAGGTCGAAAGTGCGTTGCCTCGCTGCCGGTTCATAGGCTCGGGTCTGCGCCATCATCACATCGGGATCTTGTCCATTTGCGATCACTTCCTTATCGCCACCCCAATCAAGCCACTGCCGTAACGATGAGGAATCGACCTCTGGATGGAACTGAAGCGCGAGCGAGTTCTTGATGATGAAGGCTTGCGATGCGATCGGATTCCGTGCGATCTCCTTCGCTCCCGGCGGTAGCTTCCAACGGTCATAATGGAATTGGAACCATGGTCCATCAGAGACGAGTTGCGGATCATCACTCCAGATCGACTTCCATCCGATCTCGCATTGCGGCGCCCTTGCCACCGAACCCCCGAGAGCGCGAGCCATCAACTGTCCACCGAAACAAATACCAAGAACTGGCTTTCCTGACTCGACGATGTCGCGAATCCACTCCACCTCTGGCAATAACCACTTACCTATGCAGCCATCGTCCCAGGCGCCCCACGGTGCGCCGAGCGGGATGATCAGATCGAACTCTGAAGCATCCGGAAAAGTGAACTCGACATTCGGAGAGGTGAAGTTCTCTTGCGTGACAACGACTCTTTCGACCGTCTCAAAGCCGTGATGGTGAAGTCGCTCCGCAACGGGACCAGGAGGTGAGACATGGTCATGTTCGATAAAGAGGGCTTTCATGATTCTCGCCTCGCTCCTCTGATGTCGGAAACACTGGACTCAAGAAAGTACTTCTCGCAAGCTCTTGCCAATGCTACCCCGGCGATGCCTAGAATATCGTTTGAGTCCTAATGATTGACCGAGTGATGAATAGGGAGACTGCGATGTCTGATTCAAGGTCCGATTCGGCTGAGAAGTTGAAGAAAGAATTGAGATCACTCGGCGTCGATATCTTGCAGGTGATGTATGCCGACGTCATCGGCATGACACGTTCAAAGTATGTGCTCACCAATGAACTCGAAAAGGGCATCAGTCATGGCCCTTCCTTTTGTCAAGGCGTCTGGGTCACCACGAACCGCGGCGGAGTCCTTGATGCAGGGAATATCGCATCCGATGGACTTCAAGACTTCGTGACCAAGATGGACTCGCATCGGGTCCGAAAGCTCCCGTTCGAACCTGGGATGGCTTGCACGGTAGTGGACGCCTTCAATCCCGATGGTTCCGATAATCAATTTTCACCACGAACCGTCTTGAAGAAGGTGATCGCCGGATACTCCAAGCATGGACTTATCCCCGGGGTCGGACCTGAACTCGAGTTCTACATAGCGAAAGAGATCGATAGCGCATATTCGAGGGCACATGAGAATGTCGGCTTCGTATACACCACCGGATCGATGGTCGATCCGGAGGTAACTTTCCTTCGAGTCCTTCGTGCACTCGACCAGATGGAACTTGGTGTCTTCGCCGGTAACCATGAATTCAGCCCCAGCCAATATGAGATCAATCTCTGGCATGGCGAGGCGCTCGATGCCGCTGATCGAACCTTCATCTTCAAGAGTGCGACCAAGGACATGGTCTATCGCGAGGGGAAGATCGCGACTTTCATGGGCAAGCCATGGGGGGATGAAGGAGGTAGCGGCTTCCATCTCCACTTCTCGGTCGAAGACAAAGATGGCAATAACAAGATGCATGATGGCAAGGGTGGACTATCGAAGGTAGCCCACTCGATCATCGCCGGAATCATCGAGAACGCTGCAGCGATCACTGCGTTCGCCAACCCGACAGTCAATGCCTTCAAGCGCCTTGGTCCGGACACACTTGCGCCGTTCAGAGCGAATTGGGGATTGGACAATAGAAGTTGCATGGTCCGAATCCCACCAGAGCGCGGAAGTGGAACGCGGTTGGAGGTTCGGGTCGGAGATGGCGCAGCCAATCCTTACCTGATCATCGCTGCGATCCTGGCAGCGGGACTTGATGGGATCGAACGTGATCTCACCGCTCCAGAGCCTGCAGTTGGAATGGCATATGACATGGAGTCGGCAGAGATTTTGCCGATGTCATTCGAAGCAGCGCTCGATGCCCTAGAGGCGAATGAGCAGATGAAGAGTCAACTATCGCCACAACTCGTGGAGACATTCCTAGTCATGAAACGAGAAGAGATCGAGAGATATAAGGCGGATGTCGCTGACCCCGAGACGCGAGAAGTCACGAAGTGGGAACAGGACGAGTATCTACTTCGTTATTAGATCGTCGGATTCGACTTGTCGAGTACGAGTTTGCCACCATTGAAGGTGACGCCTACCTCGCGATAGTAACCACCGATCATCTCTTTGATCGGAAGGATGGAAGCAAGTTCATCCCATGGGGAATCGAAGAGTTCTAACTCAGCCTCCCCTACCCATGCTTGCCCAAGATCGGCATCGACCCCACTCATCGTGATCAACTGGTCGAGTGAGTTTCCTAAACCAGGAGTGATCGAGGGAACCCATCGATTGTGAAGCATCGGATGACCATTGACGAAACCATTGGTCTTCGATGGTTCTCTCAATGTGACGCGGGCGGTGGCCAATCGGTGGTCATAAGCAGCAATGCTCGCTCCCAATTGTGCGCCGCTCTCAAGGCGAGGCGTTGCCTTTCCACGATTGAAGACTCGGGTCAATCCGATTGAACCCAATTTCTTTGGATAACCCTGGAACCATCCACGAGCGAGGGAGAAGTCCTTGGTCACCCAGATCGCTACACATCGACTATAGGTCACACCTTCGTACTTACACCGGATAACGACGAATGCCTCGAGATATTGCGCACGCAGTGGATCGAGCAATTCGACTTTCGATTGCGAGCAACTCTGCCAATCCGCCCAGATGATCGCGACCGCTCCCGGATCCTCATCGGCGAGAGCAATCTCTTCTGGGAGGAGTGCTCTTACATTCTTAGGATCGGTCCGATATTCGACGGTGAGGAGATTGCCGGAATAGAACCAGGGCATGTCGGGCGCGATGGCGCTTTTGCCAGTGGGGGTCTGTGGTGCGAAGAAGCCATGTAACGACGACATGTGCGCTTATCTCCTCGAGAGTGAAACCGAAATACTCACCAGAAACACTCAGAAATCCTTGACTTCGAGTGTTACCTGCGCCACTCTACCTCAGATTCGTTCGGATATGAACGATTCTGCCTAGATTAGCAAAGGAGCTGATATGGCAAGTGAAGGTTCTTCACTCAAGAAGGGCAGACTCGGTGTCTTTGGCATCGTCTTCTTCGTAGTCGCCGCTTCCGCACCACTCGTTGGTATGACTGGTGCTGTTCCAGTCGCCATGGTCCTCGGTAACGGCGCCGCAACCCCAGGCGCATATCTCGCTGCCGGAATCACGCTGTTGATCTTCTCGATCGGTTACGCAGCCATGAGTCATCACGTCACGAACACCGGAGCCTTCTTCGCATTCGTCGGACGAGGACTCGGAATGCGTGCTGGTGTCGCTTCCTCTTATGCATCGCTCGTTGGATACATCACCATTCAATTGGCGATCTACGGATTCTTCGGTCTGGTCATGAACATCACCATGGCTGACTACGGACTCGATCTTTCCTGGTGGGCATGGGCCCTGATCGCTTGGTTATTGGTCACAGTCCTCTCCGTCCTCAGTGTTGATGTGGGAGCGAAGATCCTTGGAACGCTACTTGTCGTCGAGCTTCTCTCACTCGTCGTAGTCGCACTCGCAATCTTCGTCAAAGGTGGACCAGAGTCGATGGATATAGGTGCGTCCTTCAACCCCGCAGATGTCTTCGCTGGGGGCTTCGCAGGCACTGCCGGTATCGCGCTCGCCTTCGCATTCGCTTCCTTCATCGGATTCGAAGCGACTGCGATCTATGGTGAAGAGTCACGCGATCCAAAGCGAGATGTGCCGAAGGCGACTTACTTCGCAATCATCTCAATATCGATCCTCTTCGCATTCGTATCGTTCGCGATGGTGGTCGGTATGGGATCAAGCAAGGCGGTAGAGCAAGTACTCGCTCGTTCGGGCGAACTCGCAGACCCAGCCGGAGTCCTCTTCAGTCTCGGTGGCGACTATGTCGGCTCCTGGATCGTCGAAGTGATGAAGATCTTGGTACTCACCTCGCTCTTCGCAGGTCTTCTCGCATTCCAGAATGCAGCATCCCGTTACTTCTTTGCAATGGGCCGCGCTGGTGTGATGCCGAAGAAGTTAGCAACGACCAATGAAGCCGGTGCGCCACAAATGGCATCAATCGTCACCTCGGTCGTAGCAGGAGCTGTGATCGTGATCTTCGCAGTTGGAGGCTTGGATCCATATACCAAGCTCTTCAGTTGGATGAGCGGCATCGCAGTGATCGCGATCGTGGCAATTGAGATCTTGGTCTCGCTTGCAGTGCTCGCTTACTTCAACAAGCAACCAGGCGGCAATCTATGGAAGACAAAGGTGGCTCCGATTGCATCTATCGTCCTCCTTGCCGGAGGTCTCTATCTCTTGATGTCGAGGTTCAATCTTCTTGCCGGAACTGTGGCTGCAGATGTCGATCCGACACTTCCAGAGAGCGCATGGAAACTCTCATCTCTTGGTTGGTTCCTTGTCCTCTCACCATTCATCGCTATGGTGATTGGACTTGTCGTGGCATCAGTCTCCAAGACTAAGAATGAGGCTCTGACGCGCGACTTCTCTTAAGTAAATATCGAAAGAAAGTCACCGCCCCCTGGATCGATAGGATCCAGGGGGCGGTTTTCTTCTAGAGAAATGCGCTAAGGCCTCAAGATGATTCGGATCGGGTTTCCGATCTTCTTCTCCAACCTCTCCAGAGCAAGTGCGGCATCCTCGAGCGGAAGAACTTCTGAGATCGAGCGGGAGAGATCGAGCTTGCCAGCGGCAGCGAATTCGACAAGTTCTCGCGTGTGATGAGGTTCTGATCCGTAATGTCCGAGAATCTGGGTGCGCATGTAGGTGAAAGCCATGTCATTCGGGATCGTGATTGGTTCATTTGCGATTCCTACGATGACAAGGCGTCCCGCCTCTCCTAGAAGCGAGAGGGCTTGCTTTCGTACTGGCGCAACCCCGGCAAAGTCAAAGGCGGCACTGAGGCCTCGATGTCGCTTCAATTCTTCATCACTCGGATCGAAGGCGACGTCAGCGCCAATCTCCAACGCTCTCTCGCGGGCATCGGGCCTGGGATCGATAGCGACGATCTTCTTGCAACCCACCATCTTCAGAAGTTGAACCGCGTGAAAGCCCAATCCACCGATTCCAAAGACTGCGACAGATTCCCCGGGATTGATCTTCGCTGTCGATGAGATCGCTGCCCAAGGGGTGGAGACCGCATCAGGAATGATCGCTGCCTCTTCAAATGAAAGTGTCTCTGGGATCTTCACGACGAGGCTCTTCTTTGCGATCAAATACTCAGCAAAGCCACCGTCGTAGTCGAATCCAAGCGTCGTGATCTGACCACCTTCGTTGCGTTCCCCGCCGATGATGAGAACGCGATCGCCAATTGCGATTCCCTCTACTTCAGCACCGACTTGATCCACAACACCTGCAACTTCATGTCCCAAAGTGACTTCATCACCTTGTAAGTAACCAGGCTTGAGAGTTCCATCAAGGAAGTGAACATCAGAGAGGCAGACTCCAGCTGCTTCGACCTTGATGCGCACCTGACCTAGACCAGCCTCAGGTCTAGGCACATCCTTGACTTCAAAGTGGCGAGTCGAAACCGTGATACGTCCTGCCCTCATCTGATCAATCTCTCTGCTCGGTTGAGAAGGATGCTAACTGCCATGCCAAAGCCTGCAAAAGCCGGGTTGGAAGTCTGACCAGCACGATAGCGCGCCCAGATCTGTTGGATGATGACCGTGAGGCGAAAGAGTCCGAAGACTTCATAGAAGGTGAAGTCGACGCTATCCCGTCCGCTCAAGGAGATATAGCGGGAGATGAATTCTGCTCGCGTAGGCATTCCTGGTAGATGGCTTGGTTGGCGACGAAGGGCTGCGAACTCTGGATCATCATCTCGGTCGACCCAATAGGCAAGCGCTGAACCAAGATCCATCAATGGATCTCCCACCGTCGCCAATTCCCAATCGAGAACTCCGACGATCCTTCGCTCTTTGAGATTGAAGACCATGTTGTCGATGCGCCAATCGCCGTGGATGATGCAGGTCGCGACATCGTCAGGTTTCACCTCGTGTAGCCAGTTCATCACTCGCTCACCATCCGGCACATCATCTGTCCTAGCATCACGAAATCGCTTCGACCATCCTTCTACTTGTCTGGTGACGTATCCAGGACCCTTGTTGAACTCAGTGAGGACTGAGGAATCGACAGAGTGCAACCGGACCAATCCGGAGATAAGGCTCTCTCCCATCACAGCGATGTCCTCTGGAGTAAGACTCTCTGGAACATCTCGACGAAAGATGTTTCCTTCAATTCGCTCCATCACATAGAAGTCTTGGCCAAGGATTGAATGATCCTCGCAGAGCGCAATCACTTTGGGGACTAGGTCATAGACGGCTTTGAGTCGAGATTGAATCAAGAACTCACGCTTCATGTCATGCGCCGAGACGGCCTTCTTACCTATGGGTGGGCGGCGCAGCACGAGTTCCTTCGTTGGATAACGAAGGAGATAAGTCAGATTCGATGCTCCACTTCGAAATTGCATCAGGTGAGGAAGTGTCGATTCCCCAATCATCGGAGCGAGCCACTCATGGACGCGAGCGATATCGAATGCATCCTCCTCGCGAACCGGAGTCAGATCGGTCATGGGAGATAGGACTTGAGTTCGAGCCGCGCCAGATCTCGAAGGTGTACCTCATCCGGTCCATCGACGATTCGAAGTGCTCGCACTCCGGCATACATCGATGCAAGTGGTGAATCTTGGCTCAGACCAGCACCACCAAATACTTGGATCGCACGATCGATGATCTCTTGAGCCATGCGTGGGACCGCGACCTTGATGGCAGCGATCTCCTTCCGTGCTGACTTGGCACCATCTTTGTCGATCATCCATGCCGTCTTGAGAACGAGGAGGCGTGATTGCTCGATATTGATTCGAGCCTCTGCGATCCATTGTTGGATCACGCCTTGGCGGGCCAACTCTTTACCGAATGTGGAACGTTCCATACTTCGTTTGATCATGAGCGCAAGTGCGCGCTCTGCCATACCGATCGCACGCATGCAGTGATGGATGCGACCAGGGCCAAGTCGCGCCTGCGCGAGCGCGAAACCCTCTCCTTCCTTGCCGATGAGATGAGAGATGGGGACCTTCACATTGATAAATCGGATCTCCGCATGGCCATGTTGGTCGACATAACCAAAGACCTCGAGATTGCGGACCACTTCGACTCCAGGTGTCTCCATAGGCACCAGGACCATCGACTGTTGCTTGTGATCCTCGGCATCTGGATTCGTCTTGCCCATCACGATCAAGATCTTGCATCGCTCATCCATTGCGCCCGTCGTCCACCACTTTGTTCCATTGATTACATAGTGATCGCCCTCGCGCCGGATTGAGGTACGAATATTTCGGGCATCACTTGATGCGACATCAGGTTCAGTCATCGCAAAACCAGAGCGGATCTCACCTGCAAGGAGCGGTTCAAGCCATTGCTTGCGTTGCTCTTCTGTTGCAAACATGTCGAGAAGTTCCATGTTCCCCGTGTCGGGAGCTGCGCAGTTGAGCGCCTCAGGCGCAATGTCGGGTGACCATCCGGTGATCTCAGCAAGGGACGCGTAATCGGTGACATTCAATCCGTGATCGAGATGGGGAAGGAAGAGATTCCAAAGCCCGGCAGCCTTCGCCTTCTTCTTCAACTCCTCAACGACAGGTGGGAGTTTGTGTGGCGTTCCCGCCTTCGCGAAGGCGAGCCGCTCGTGGTGATAGACCGACTCCGCCGGGAAGACCTCAAGGTCCATGAAGGCCTGCAATCTCTTCGCGTACTCGGCGGCCTTGGGGCTTAGGGCGAAATCCATGCCACTACCGTACGCACAGAGTGCGAGATTAGGGAGAGGTCCGATGGGTGTTCTTGATCGATTCAAATTGGATGGGAAGGTTGCCGTCGTCACTGGCGCCTCGTCAGGACTCGGCGTCGCTTTCTCCAAGGCGCTAGCTGAGGCGGGTGCTGATCTCGTCCTTGGTGCACGGCGCGTTGAGCGACTTGCCGACACCGGAACTCTCGTCGAATCAGCCGGTCGTCGTTATGTATCGATGCAGACCGATGTGACGGAGCCTTCGCAGTGTGAGGCTCTGATCGCGAAAGCAATCGAGAGTTTCGGCAAAGTGGATATCTTGGTCAACAACGCCGGCGTCGGTACTGCTGTCCCAGCAACACGTGAGACGCCAGAGGAATTTCGCAAAGTCTTGGATGTCAATCTCATGGGTGCTTATTGGATGGCGCAAGCATTTGCGCGTGCCAATAGAGATGGTGGTGTCATTGTGAACATCTCAAGTGTCTTAGGTATCAAGCCACAAGGGTTACCACAGGCTGCATATGCATCAAGCAAAGCCGGATT
>JBJTGO010000183.1:0-5166 GCA_046093985.1 Actinomycetota bacterium | reverse complement strand
CCTTCTGTTGATACTGAGCTTCGGCCCAGTCGATATCCGATGAATTGAATTGAATAACGAGCGTCCTCGGCGGCAAGCTCGCTTTCGGGAATGCACGCGCTAGGAGATTGACGACCTCCTCGTAGCCATTGAAATGGGGCTTTGTGTTGGGGCCAATCAGGATCTCCAGTTTCACACCACGATCAGCAGTCGCCTCAATGGTCGTCGAAACAGACTTCCAAGCGGCGTATGAGACTCCCTTTCGCTTCTCATACAAGTCCTGAAAGCTGGTTGGCACTATGTAGATAGCCGGATCTGTTGTCTTTTCTGTTGTGGGCGACGGAGAGGGGCTTGGACTAGGCGTTGAACTCGGACTAGCGATTGGTGATGGCGATGGAGTTGGCGTCACATCAACGACTGGAACGACTACAGGTGTCGACCTGACTTCTTTCCAGACAAACTTCTTTCCTGCTTTCACACACTTGAGAGAAACACTCCCAACTACTCGAACCTGTTGAGCCTTCTTGCAGGGAGCCCCCGTCTTTGGTACACCAATTGCCGGAAGCGACGTTCCAAGGAGTAGAAGAGCGAGAAGCACGATCTTGGTCCAGGGCCGCGACTTCTGCCAATTCATGGCACCATTCTTGCCGACCACTTCGAAATCACCAGTAGTCAATTCGCCTAGATTTTCATCTGCCATAGCGAGAGTCAGGCGGCTCCGATAGGGTCGGGCTTGCCGAACTTGATCCGCGTCATGGCGATCAAATAGTCATTGAACATCAAGGCGTCGCGACTGACCTTTAGTGGAGATACTTATGAGCGAAATCCTTTGCCCGAACTGTGGAAAAGCCTTTTCCGTCGATGAATCCGGCTACAGCGCGATCCTCAAGCAGGTCCATGACCGCGAGTTCGACAAGGCGGTCGAGGCAAGGATGGCTCTCGCCGAGGTAGAGAAGAAGAGCGCTCTTGAGGTCTTGGAATCCAAGAAGGAAGTTGAGATAGAGAAACTCAGGGCAGCGCTCGAGTCGAAAGAGAGTGCCATCAAGCTTGCAATCAATGAGGCGATAACAACCGTGAAGGAAGAAGTCGCTCAAGATCTCAAGGAGAAGGATGCCGAGATCGCCTACTACAAGGACTTGAAAGCCAAACTCTCTACCAAGATGGTGGGAGAGACCCTAGAACAACATTGCGAGATTGAGTTCAACAAGATTAGAGCTACAGGTTTTCCAAATGCCTACTTCGAAAAGGATTCTGAAGTCAAGGCTGGCAGCAAGGGCGACTACATCTTCCGCGAGTCTGAAGGTGACGTGGAGTTCATCTCCATCATGTTTGAGATGAAGAACGAGAGCGATGAGACCGCAACCAAGAAGAAGAACGAAGACTTCTTCAAGGAACTGGACAAAGACAGGAATGAGAAGGGCTGTGAGTACGCTGTTCTCGTCTCACTCCTTGAAGCAGATAGCGAGCTCTACAACTCTGGAATCGTCGATGTCTCCCATCGCTACCCGAAGATGTATGTGGTTCGTCCCCAGTTCTTCATTCCGATCATCACACTCCTTCGTAATGCCGCGAGATCAAGCCTCACCTACAAAGCAGAGCTCGCCCGGGTCAAGGAACAGAACATCGACATCACCAACTTCGAGGAAGAACTTGAAAACTTCAAATCTGGATTCGCCCGCAATTACAGGTTGGCCTCGGATAAGTTCAAGGCTGCTATCGCAGACATCGATAAGACCATCGAGAAGTTGCAGAAGGTCAAAGAATCACTCATGGGTGCCGATGACAATCTTCGAAAGGCAAATGACAAAGCAGATGATGTCACTGTGAAGAGATTGACTCGGGGAAATCCGACCATGGCAGCGAAGTTCCGAGAGATCTCTGATGCCAAGGGATCGAAAGAGATCACCGACGGCGAGTGATTTAGCGCTCTTCTACCCGTCGCTACACTCCGACCATGGCCAAGAACTCACCCACTTCATGGAGTGCAGACGGCCCAAATCTCGTGATCGAAGGCGATAACCTCGAGTTCCTTCGCACCCTCCCTTCCGAGAGCATCGATCTCATCTACATCGACCCACCCTTCAACACCGGCAAGGTCCAATCCCGCACCTCCTTCAAGAGCCAACGCTCAACTGAGGGAAACCGCGTCGGCTTCAAGGGTCAGAGCTACTCCTTCGTCAAAGAGAAGGTCACCTCTTATAACGACGCATTCTCCGATTACTGGTCCTTCCTCGAACCCCGCCTCGAAGAAGCATGGCGCATCCTCAAACCCAACGGCACCTTCTACCTCCATCTCGACTATCGCGAAGTCCACTACGCCAAAGTCCTCCTCGACTCCCTCTTCGGTATCGATTCATTCCTCAACGAGATCATCTGGGCCTACGACTACGGCGCTCGCTCTAAATCGAAGTGGCCAACGAAGCACGACAACATCTTGGTCTACGTCAAAGACCCAGAGAACTACACCTTCAACAATCTCGCCGTCGATCGCGAGCCCTCCATGGCGCCAGGTCTCGTGACGAAAGAGAAGGCAGAACTCGGAAAACTCCCAACCGATGTCTGGTGGCACACCATCGTTTCTCCCACCGGCAAAGAAAAGACTGGTTACGCAACACAAAAGCCCGAAGGCATCCTTCGCCGCATCATCCAAGCTTCAAGTAATGAAGGTGATTGGGTGATGGACTTCTTCGCAGGAAGCGGAACAACAGGTGCAGTCGCTGCGAAACTCGATCGCAAGTTCATCATGGTCGACCAGAACCCAGAAGCAATCGAAGTGATCAGAAAACGCATCCCTGAAAGTACTCTCAATTCATCCGTGAAATTCATCAATTTAGATTCGAAGAGTGCATGAGCAATCCAAAACTTACTGATGCGGAAGCGTCTCTGCTAGGTGATATCTCCGAACGACTTCGCCCTGAATACGAAGCTGCGGACGCGATGTGGATTGGAAGCCCTTTTGCGTGGATCAAGTCTCGACCTTCTCGCCAAGTAGGAGCAATCGGGGAACGACTCGTCTCGGAGTGGTGTGAAAGCAAGGGTTTTGCAGTGCGAAGAACAGGGGATTCCGATGCTGATCGACTCATCAGGGATACTCGCGTGGAAATCAAGTTCTCAACGCTCTGGAGCGACAACAAGATCTATAAGTTCCAACAAATCCGCGATCAGGATTACCGGTATTGCTTCTGCTTAGGTGTGAGTCCCTTTGCTGTTCACGCTTGGTTCATTCCTAAGGAAGAGTTGATGAAGCCTCGCCCAGGGCTTACTCATCAACATGGTGGAACCAAGGGGACAGACACTCTTTGGCTCAGCTTCTCACCTGAGGAACCACCGTCATGGATCAAACCTTTTGGTGGCACGTTGGCGCAGGTAGAGGCGTTGATTCGAGCAATCTAGTCTTTTGTTTCTTCTTTACAGTTTCTTTTCATGCCACGCGTTCTTCTCCTAAACTGTACGAACATAAAGATATGACTCTGCTGGAAACATAGCCATAGTGTTCTTGAGATAGTGCCCATCAGAATCTGTATGTTGTGTGTCATATCTATAGATATAGAGATAGCGCTCTTCCTCGACCATCTTGTTGCCGCTCCAAACTGACTCATTGACAAAGGCGCAGAAGAAAAATCGATTGTCCCCAGTGAAGTCTTCGTAGGATTCATCGTCGACTACGACACGAATGGTTTTCGTTGCAGACGTCCTCGAATCAGCCACCTCTTTATGCCCCATATTCCTATCCTCGTCTCTAGTAACTACTTTTCACTTGGAAGCGCTGACCTCAAATGTGAGTTCATCTTCCAATCCCGAGCCACATCCCAGACCGCACCTTCATAGGCGACGCCATCGACGACAACCTCCACATACAGATTGAAGTTTGAGTTCTCTTGATAGGCCTTTGAACCTTCGAACGCTTCAATGGGCACGATCTTCAAGGTGTTGAGGTAGTAGTACATGCCATCGGTGGTCACATCCTCTAGCCAGACGCGAACTGGTATTTCATCTCTCTTGCCTTCAGCGCAGCTTGGTTCACAATCATTGACCGAGTAGATGCCTTTCCCTGTCGCTCCCTCAGCGCCCCACTCATTCCACGTGATGTCGCGAACCATCTCACCGAAGTCCGCACAGGCCGTGGTGAAGAGATCCGCATCTCGCGTTGGGTACTCACAGAGGAAGGTATAGACCATCTTCGGATCTACATCTGCTGGTGGCTCAATGAACTCCTCCATCCACTCTGGATAGTCGCGCTCCTCGACACCTGTGGAAGTCATAACCGACTCCTCCACAACCGGCCCGGTACTCGTATAGAAGTTCTCGGAGAGAAAGATCGCACCACCCATCACAAAAAAGAAGACGGGTAAGAAGAGTCGTCGCATCTTAGGAGTCCCAGATCTCGCGGATCGTGCGCATCCGACTTTCGATCTCTTCAGCCTTTGCAACTTCACCCATGCTTCGATGAAGGAGGGCGAGCTCTTCCTCACCTTCGATCACTTGTCGCCACCGTGGGCGCCCTGTAGACCGATTGACCTCTCTCGCTCGCGTCAGGAGTTCAAGCGCGATGTCGAACTCACCGGTTGCATGTCGGGCCTTACCAAAGACGATCAATGCATCGACGATCTTCACTGTGCACCCGGATGATTCAGCGATATCGAGAGCCTTCTGTGCGAAGGCAATCGCATCGATACCTCGACCCAACTTCACATAGGCCTCCCCGATGCGCTGGTAGCAGAGACAGAGCCCCTCAAAGTCTCCGTACTCCTTGTAGAGCGGGAGACTGCGGAGCCACACCTCAAGTGCCTTCTCAAATTCACTCATCTCAAAATGGGCAGTGCCAAGATTGATCAAGTCCTCTGCAAGGAGCAAGAAGTCATCTTCGATCTCATCGAGCCGTGCGGCCTCGGCGAAGTACTCAGCAGCCTTCTCCCACTTGCCATCCTCTGCATGCCAATGTGCTTGGAGTTTGAGGAGGTTGGGAAGTTGCCACGAGTAGTCCTCGCGCAACAATCCAACCGCTGTCGCTACCGACTCACTTGCCTCATCGTTTCGATTGAGGCGGCGCAAGACATGGCCGATCCCTTCATATACCTCAGCAAGGTGCTGCGCCCCGACGAATTCACCAAGGGTCTTGTAGATCTCCCGCGCTGCTTCGATAATCGCCAGCGCCTCATCACCTGCACCACGTTGATACGCATACCT
>JBJTGO010000182.1:0-3640 GCA_046093985.1 Actinomycetota bacterium | reverse complement strand
ATTGCGCATAGGCATCCTTTGGATCAATTCAACATCGCCGGAAGCTCTTCAACTAGTTGCTCCGGCGGAAAGATTCTCCCAGACGTCAACACATCAAGACAAGGCCCCCGGGCGATAACGGTGAAGCGAAGCGTCGCCGAGAGGTCCACCAAAGGTCAATTCCTCTTCTTGAATCCCTTGGGGCAACTTGAGGTAGTCACCTTCTTGATCATTTTTCCTTTGATACAGGTGATTTTGGCAGTCGGGAACTCGAATTCACCCGAATATCTGTTGGATAAGAACTCAGCGTAATATCCTTCACGCCATGAAGAGGGTCAGAGTCCTCGCTGTCACCCTTTCCCTCCTCGCCACTCTTGTTATACCTACCCATTCCACGGCTGAGACCGTTGAGCAGAGTCGATGGTGGCGCAACGGTGGTCTCTGGCAACTCACTGACAATTGCGTCGAGTCAATTGAGTTCTTCAATGAAACTTCACAGAAGTGGGAGTTGACCCTCCCAGAGAAGAATCCAGACTGGGTACCGAATTGGGTTATCTCAGAGGAGTACCGTCAAACGCGAAACAAGATAGACCCGGTCCTTGGTCAATGTGGCCATGGGGAATCAATCGGCTCAGCAGATTGCTATCTTGCTAAGGGCGCTGGAAGTAAGGGCGAGGATCTCCTACTACAGACCATCGTCTACGGTGAGAGCGAAGAAGTAAAGTTGAATTTCACTGCCTTCAACGGGCAAATCTCCTACGTGCGACCTGTTATCGGTGATCGACTCTTCCTCTTGCCACCCAACTCGAGATGGCGTATGACAGTAATCTCAGAACTCTTCGCCAACGATGCCGGAATAGCTCGAGCGCAGATGAAAGAACCAAACATTGAAGTCTTCAAGGGCTCTGACGGTAAATCTCGGATTCGTGCTGAAGGTCGCGTGCAAGAAATTTTCACCATCGAGCCAAACAAGTCTGGTGATCCGAGTTGTGATGATGTTATCAATACTGAGAATGACTACACGGCAAACCGATACGCGACTAACTTTTCGATCAATGTCTCTCGTTACAAGTATGAATATGAGAAGTTGAAAGGCTCTCCCCCAGCTGGAGTCTTCATCACGGAGAACGGTGGTTGCTTTAGTCGGCTGGAATTCGATACCGAGCGACGAATCATCACGGTAGCAGTCGGGGCTCCCCACTTCGATATCAACGGAAAAGTGATCGAAGGCTGGGTGCAAGCAAGCATCAGAGGTGACGTGATTCGTAAAGCTTTCAACGCAGAGCCCAAGACAATGAATGAAGCATTGATCCAAGTCAGTTATGCCGATGGCACTTCGAAACAAGCAACGAGTTCGACCAAGTACATCGCAGAGAGCGACAAAGTTGAGATCAGGGCCTACGGATTCACCTTTTCGGCTCCAACGATCAAGATGACCCTTCGACCACTAGTCTCAAAGGCAACCAAGAAAGGCTTCTCTAGCATCACTTGTGTGAAGGGGAAAATCAAGAAGACCTTCACCGCGAAAGCTCCGGCAAAACCTGCCTGCCCCAAAGGGTGGAAGAAGGCTTAGCTACTCATGAAGAGACTCTTAGTTGCACTATCGCTCGTCATCTCCTTGGTCTTCGCAATCTCATCTCAAGCGACAACGATTCAGGAGCATTGGAAGGCGCCAACACCGACGAAGGCCGGTCAGATTGGCATCTTCTACGACGATCGCGAACTTTACGATAACTCAATCGGTCTTTTTGGTGGCGTGGTTCGCGATGGCCGTGTCTACAGCCAACTTTGTGACTCACTCAGTGATGCAAAGTGCTCTTCAGCACTCAAGTTTTCCTTCAACGCCAACTTGCCTCCATGCATTGCGGGCTTCTCGACCAACTGCATCTCAGATCTCTACCTCATTGACAATAAGGGCGTCAGAACGAGCGCAACCTTCAAGAAATTCGCCTCAGAGGATCCGAAGCACTCGTGGAATGGCGGTGGGTCCGAACAAGTGCCTAGTTCCCGTCCTGAGTCGATCTGGGAGATTCCTGGTGCAAAGACTCAATTCGCACTCTCCGCAGTCGTCAGCGGTTCGTATCGACCCCAGAAGAAGGACCTCTTCTTCGATCGATTGAGCGGCACGATCAGTGCAGTCACTGCAGTTGAGCGCAATGGCCGCGTACGTTCCGAGGCCCTGACCAGCGAAGTCACCTGGATGGACACCACGACTGTCATCACCGACACGGACAACTTTTACTGGAACGGTGGTTTTGGTTGGCAATCTCCAGATGACTGTGCCGCAGTAGCAAAAGACCTTTGCTATCAAAGGCAGTCCATGACGGAAGACATCACTCTGGGTATGAAGATTCGACTCGCAAAACCGGTCGTTGGTTGGGTTCATGGTCGATTCAAGTCTCCGAAGGTTGAAATCAAATCTGAGGGCTCCGAGCAAATCATTGATGTCCAAGGACAACCAATCACGATTCCTGTTATCGGCGGATTCTTTGATGAATCGGGCGTTCCTAAGGAGATCTGGACCGAGTTCCAAAAACATTCCTACGGAACCATGGGAACCCCTGATGGTGGAACTGCTCGTCGCATTCAGGGTTTCTACCCGCTCGACAACCTGCTTCCGCTGACCCGTCTAGAGAAGTACCTCGAGCTCTTCAAGGATCAGGCAAGCGCTACACCGTCGGTATGGATGTTCTCATCAGTTGAATACCGCAGTCTCGAGGAGTCGCTGCGAAAACTTGGGGACGGGAGCAAATGCGTACTTCAAAATCCAAGCGTTTCGGGAATAGTGGCGACAAATGCCACTTCATATCTCGGTGCAGTCCCTGAGTTTGATAAGAGTGAAGGATCGCTCAATTACCGAGTAGCTGCTCCGCACTATGACACCAATCGGAAGGAGTTCTTGGGTACATACGATCTCGTTGTTGACTCCAAGGTGGCACGGTGTATCTATGGCCTGGACTCGAGTGCAGTGAAAGCCACTGTCGAGATAGTCGCGACGGATTCAGGCAGTCGTGTAGTTGCCTCTGTCCTTCAAGAGAAGGATGGCTGGCTCAATCTCGGTACTTATGGCTTCACTTATTCAACGCCTTTGATCAAGGTCAAGCTCTCGCAAGAGAAGTCTCCGGCGGCCACACCCTCTCCGACCCCGTCTTCAACCCAGTCTTCAAGTAGCGCTGCAACAACTCAACAAGTCAAGAAGGAAATCAGCGTCAAGTGCGTAAAAGGAAAGAGTGTGAAGACTTTCACCGCGAAAGCTCCAGCAAAACCTGCCTGCCCCAAAGGATGGAAGAAGGCCTAGCTTCACTCTGGGAAGTGACAAGCAACATCACTTCCACCGATCCGACGAAGTAATGGTTTCTCTGATGAACAGCGGCTCTCTGACTTCCAGCATCGAGTGTTGAAGACACATCCGGGCGGTGCATCTGCTGGGGATGGGATATCGCCTGCCAAGAGGATCTGCTTTCTTGCTCTCTCTTGAACTGGATCCGGAATCGGTATCGCCGAGAGGAGAGCCCGGGTATAGGGATGATGGCTACTGCTGTAGAGGTCACTCGTCTTCGCAACTTCCATGATCTTGCCGAGATACATCACTGCCACTCGATCCGAGATGTGCTGAACCACGGAGAGGTTATGCGCGATGAATATGTACGAGAGTCCGAAG
>JBJTGO010000181.1:0-11336 GCA_046093985.1 Actinomycetota bacterium | reverse complement strand
CCCACATACTTCATTCTGATGATACCCAACATGACACTTCCTTCTCCCCATCTGAAATAGCCATTATCATCATCAAACCTGATGACAACGTCATATTGATCCCGCGGAAGTTGAATTAGCCCCTTGCCGGTGCTCGTGTAGTAGCCGTAACTTGACTTCTTCGTTTTACTTATGAAACTTGTATTCCCAGAGATTAGATTGTCATCGCTATCCTTCAACTTGAACTTGAAAACAGTGGAGGTTTCGGCAATCAGATCAACATCAAAGGGCGCCCCTGTTGTATAGGGTCCTGCGGCGTTGAGTGAAAACTTTCCAGTCGAATCTACCCAGATATCTCTTGACATCCTTGGGAAATCCCAAGAGCCATAATTGTCGAAAATGACTTGATACCGACCGGCAGGGGCACCCTGAATGAGGTTGAACATCTGACCAGAGCGCACAGCACTTGAAAAAGACCAAGTTCCTATCTGGTTATAGTCAGTGAGAATATTCCCATCGTCATCGATTCTATGAATGAGAACCTGTCCCTGGCTTAGGTACTCTGCAGTCGGGCTTGTATATTCAGGAAACCGGTACTGTGAACCATCGGAATTCTTTAGATTGACCCGGATGTTTGGCTGCTTGAATGTAATCGTTGGAACCCCAGCCACTTGTTGCACTAGTGCTGAGTTATTCACATCTGTATATAGTTGAACCTGTCCGCTGGCGTCTTTAGCTATACCGTAGTCCCAGGGAAAGTCAGTTGAATAGGTTGATTCATTGTCGTCAAGAGGATTGATTCGATAAATTCGAAGTGCTGTCGGCTGTATTGCTTTGGCATAGAGATCAGCTAGATTGAGATTGAACGCTCCCGGTCTGATCAAGCCCCCCCATAAACCCTTGTAGAACTTTGCACGGATGCCTATGTAAGCGAAAGTCGTGGGTGTCACCGAATCGCTACGCATGATCTGAAGACGCAAATCTCCCTTTGAGAACTTGATCTCCTGGACGGTCCCACCAAGCGTGGCGCTCTGCCCACCAAGAACCCATCCTGGAACGAGTGAAACCGCATTCTGGGTATCCGATGGTGCAGGGTTGGCGAGATAGAAGATATCCATTGCTGTGGCCGGAAGGGCGAAGGAAGCGATTCCTTCACTGCTTGTTGTGGCAGTCTCGACCGAAACTGTCTCTGCTCCCTCAGCTGCTAGATATCGAACACCAACTGTCGCACCGGCAAGTCGTTCGCCGTCATGACCCAAGACCCTAAAAGTGAGATTGGGCGTAGCGCTAGCAACGGCGCTCGGGCCGGTTATTACACCAAATGGAATGGCTGTAAGAGGAAGAAGGGAGGCGGCTAAGAGAATTCGTAAGCGTCGAACAAAGATGGCGGGGATCCAGCTAGGCACTTGGCCACACCCCACTTCGACGCATCTACATTCTGAACTTGTGCATATCTTAGGGAGTCGGTCTCGTATTGCACATATCAATCAGTACTCCCAAACAGGGTCCGGGCTCTCAAAGACCCTTCTATCACCCCCGAAGACCAGATAACGAGAAAATCCCTTGGTGAACCAACGGTCATGAGTCACTGCCAAGACCGTGCCTTGATAGAAACCTAGCGCTTTCTCTAGCGCTTCGGCTGAAGCGAGATCCAAGTTATCGGTTGGTTCATCAAGCAGTAGAAGCGTCGCTCCTTGAAGTTCGAGTAAGAGAATCTGGAAACGAGCCTGCTGCCCTCCGGAGAGAGTGTGAAACTTCTGCTCCGCTTGTTGATCGAGCTCATATCTCCCAAGAACGCTCTTTGCGGGACCTAGCTGCAGTGAATGTTCAGACCACAAAATCTCAAGAAGAGTCTTTCCGATGAACTCCGGATGCGCATGAGTCTGTGCGAAGTAGCCTGGCCTCACTCGCGCACCAAGTTTCCATGATCCCTGAACATTCATACTTTCGTCACCGCCCAAAAGACGCAAGAAGTGAGATTTCCCAGTTCCATTCTTTCCGAGAATAGCCACTCGATCTCCGTAGAAGATTTCGATATCAAAAGGTTCGGTCAAGTCATTGATGACGAGTCCCTCGCATGTGATGACGCGCTCTCCCGTTCGTCCTCCCGTCAGCCCAACCTTCACATCTTGCTCGATCGGTGGTGCAGGTGGCGGTCCCACCTCTTCGAACTTACGAAGCCTGGTCTGCATCGCACGATACTTGGAAGCCATATCGGGAGAGCTCTTCGCTTGATTTCGTAGCGTTAGAACGAGTTCCTTCAATCGCGAGTGCTCTTGCTCCCATCGCAACATCAACTCGGCAAAGCGCGCATTCCGTGCCTTGCGAGCCTCGTGCCAGGTGCCGAAACCAGAGCCATGGATCCACGCAGTATTTCCCGACACACCTTGCTCCAGTGTGATGATGCGATTGGCAACTGCGGAGAGAAGTTCGCGATCGTGGCTGATGAAAAGAATCGTCTTATGGCTCTCTTTCAAGCGCTCCTCGAGCCAACGCTTTGAGGGCACATCAAGGTAGTTATCTGGCTCATCAAGGATGAGCACTTCCTCGGGGCCACGCAACAAGGCTTGCAGGACGAGCTTCTTCTGCTCTCCGCCCGAGAGAGTGTTGACCTCACGCTCTCCCACCTCGTCAAGAGGCTTCCCCAAAGCCTCGGTACAGCAGATATCCCAAACAACATCGGCGTCATATCCACCTGCATCGCCCCAATCAGAGAGCGCAGTCGCATATGCCATCTGCTCCTTCTCACCATGTTCTCGCTCCATGGCAGCCTCTGCTTCCTTCAATTTCGCAGCGACGATGCGCACCTTCTCAGGTGACACGGAGAGAAGGAGATCACGAACAGTTGTCTTGTCTCGAACCTGTCCGATGAACTGACGCATGACACCAAGACCACCCGAGATCGAAATCGCGCCCGCCTCAGGTTGAACATCGCCACAGATCATCCGGATAAGAGTCGTCTTGCCCGCGCCATTCGGACCGATGAGCGCGGCCTTCTGCCCGTCACCGACTCGGAATGAGACATCATCAAGGAGGACTCGGCCATCACTGAGAGTGAATTCAATTCCACTGACGTCTATATGCCCCATCGCTAAACTTTTCTCAATCGGTAGACAATTTCTCCGACCCACTCATGGATCACATTGTTCCAATTTTGAATGGCGGACCCTCTACTGAAGTCCAAGTACTTACCGTCTCTCTCGCTCCTGAAATCAACAGGATATGGGGTCACATCCCAACCGAAACGTTTGAAGGTGTTCATCGCTCGTGGCATATGACTTGCAGATGTGATGAGAATCCATCCCTCTTTCGAGCCCACGATCTCCAATGAGAGTTTCGCATTCTCCAAAGTGTTTCGAGATTGATCCTCGAAGATCAATCGAGCGGAAGGGATTCTTTGATCCTGAAAGAAGAGTTTCGCAGATTGGCTCTCACTCAAACCCTCGGGACGAAGAGCTCCTGAATAGGTCGAATAGAGGGCTTTGAACTCTGGGCACTTATTGAGGAGTTCGAGTGCTTTCGTGATTCGCTCCCCTGCCTCATTGAGTTGGGTCTGGCTTCGCTGTTCAGGGATCAAGCCTGGATTGATGCCGCCGCCGAGGACAATCACACCTTCATATCCATCTTTGCATGAGATGGTTGGAATCGGGTACTTATCTTCAAGCGTTCTGAGCGCGGCAAAACTAAGACCTAAGTTGGAGAAGAGCGCTAGTGAGAGAGCGAGCGCAATTGTTGCGCGCTTGGCTATCTTGGTTCGTTTACTCCAGAAAAGAAAGATGGTGATGATGACACCAAGAACCAAAAGGTTGTCGACTTGGAGGAACCAACCGAAGATCTTGGCGCTATAGAAGAAGAGATCATCGCTATTCATTCTCTTCCAGCTCCTCATCTCGACGTCGAACCGTGATCGTCAGGCGGGATTCAAGTTCATCGTCTTTCGGATAAGTCACATCGGTGAGGGTCAATCCGCGCGCAGGAAAGACGAGGCTCTCGCCGATCCGTTCCTTCCCGTCGAGGACTTCCTTCATCCATGAAGGCTCGAAGCGACCTTCACCAACGCAGACTGCCGCGCCAATGAGACTTCGCACCATGGAGTGACAGAAAGCATCGGCAGTGACCTTCGAGGTAATGAAGTTCTCTGCGCCTCGTTCAAAGGTGAACTCTTTGAGGGTGCGGATCGTGGTTCCGGTGTCGCGAGCCTTGCAATAGGCGGCGAAGTCATGTTGCCCCAGAAGTGGTGTGATTGCCTGATTCATTCTCTTCTCATCAAGTGGTCGATACCAGGTGGCGATGTCATAGCGAAGGAGCGGTGAGATAAGTTGCCCGCCATCTGCGATCTTGTAGATATATGAGCGCGTCAAGGCAGAGAATCGTGCATGGAAGAACTTCGGTGCGAGTGAGATTCTATGAATCCGAATCTCCTCAGTCAGCATCCGATTGAGTCGATATGCGATGTCATCGAGATTCCACGCCTCTCCATTGTGATCTCGCTCGGGTAGGTCGAAGTGAGCCACCTGCGCTGATGCATGGACGCCGGCATCAGTGCGACCGGCAACTTGAAGAGAAATCGGATTTCTTGTGATCGGCTCGAGCGCCGATTCCATCTCGCCTTGGATGGTGCGTTGATCCCTCTGCTTTGCCCATCCAGAGAAATTGGTACCGTCATAAGAGAAGTCGATCCGAAAACGAAGAAACCCACTCTCAGGGGTGAGAGTGGGCTCTTTCATGATTCCTGATCTAAGGGTTATCTGAAGGTTGTTTGGAAACTACTCCGAAACTAGTTCGATGACAGCCATAGGTGCGCTGTCGCCCTTACGTGGTCCGAGTTTGGTGATACGGGTGTATCCACCGTTGCGGCTTGCAAAGCGTGGACCGATCTCAGTGAAGAGGTTGTGGACCACGGTCTTGTTCGCGATCTGAGCCATAACGAGTCGACGTGATGCGAGGTCGCCCTTTTTCGCAGAGGTGATCATCTTCTCCGCAAGGGGGCGAAGACGCTTCGCCTTCGCTTCGGTCGTGGTGATTTTGCCGTGCTCGAAGAGTTGCTCAGCAAGGGTGCGAAGCAATAGCCGCTCGTGTGAAGGGCCGGCTCCTAGACGGGGGCCTTTCGATGGTCTTGGCATGATGCGCTCCTTTTATCCTGACTTCTCTTCTTTACTCTTCGGTTTCAGCGCCGTAGTTGGCGTGCTTGGTGACATCGAATCCGGCTGGGCTGTCCTTGAGCTGCATGCCCATGGAGTGGAGCTTCGCCTTCACTTCATCGATCGACTTCGATCCGAAGTTACGGATATCCATCAGATCTGCCTCGGAGCGGACGATCAACTCACCGACGGTGTGGATCCCTTCACGCTTCAAGCAGTTGTAGGAACGCACTGTGAGATCGAGATCCTCGATTGGAAGTGCGAGATCGGCAGCGAGTGCCTGATCCTGAAGTGATGGTCCGAGGTCGATACCTTCTGCAGTCTCATTGAGTTCGCGCGCCAGACCGAAGAGCGAGACGAGCGTGGTTCCAGCAGATGCCATCGCATCGCGTGGAAGCATCGACTTCTTTGTCTCGACATCAAGGATCAACTTGTCGAAGTCAGTGCGCTGCTCGACACGAGTCGCTTCGACCTTGTAGGTGACGCGAAGCACGGGTGAGTAGATGGAGTCGACCGGGATACGACCGATCTCGGCACCGATCGCCTTGTTCTGGACAGCGGAGACATAACCACGACCGCGCTCGATGGTGAGTTCGATCTCGAGGTTCGCCTTGCCGTTCAAGGTAGCGATCTGTTGCTCTGGGTTGTGGACCTCAACGCCCGCAGGGACACCGACATCCTTACCTGTGACGACACCCTCACCATTCTTACGGATATAGGCGATCACTGGCTCATCGCTTGTCGATGAGAAGACAAGGTTCTTGATGTTGAGGACGATCTCGGTGAGATCCTCCTTCACACCATCAAGAGTGGTGAACTCATGGAGGGCACCGGCCACGCGGATGCTGGTGACAGCAGCGCCTGGGATCGATGAGAGCAAGGTTCGGCGGAGCGAATTACCAAGTGTGTAGCCGAAACCTGGCTCCAACGGTTCGATGATGAACCGTGAACGGTATTCGCTTACTACTTCCTCGGTAAGGACTGGACGTTGTGCAATCAGCACGTGCTTCCTCCTGTTTTCTGGGATACCCGCTATTTGATATCCGTCTTTGTCTGCCGTTCTTCAGTTTTCTTCAATTTTTTCTTGACTAGTCCTGAGCCCCATGACGAGGCTCAGAAAGGCTTACTTCGAGTACAACTCGACGATCAGCTGCTCTTGTACCTGGGTATCGATGATCGATCGATTAGGTAGTGAGTGGACGATGATCCGCATCTGGGATGCGACCACCTCGATCCATGATGGGACCGACTTCTCACCGAACTCAGCGCTTGCGACGATGAATGGTGTGAGGTCGTGTGAGTCCTTATGGAGATCGATGATGTCGAATGCGCTCACTCGATATGAAGGGATATCTACCTTCTTGCCATTGACCAAGAAGTGGCCGTGGCGAACGAGTTGGCGCGCCATGTCGCGGCTCTTTGCGAAGCCAGCGCGATAGACGACATTGTCGAGACGGGTCTCAAGGAGGATGAGCAAGTTGTCACCGGTCTTGCCAGCAAGACGCGATGCCTCGGTGTAGTAACCGCGGAACTGCTTCTCAAGCACACCGTAGATACGTGCGCACTTCTGCTTCTCGCGCATCTGGAGTAGGTACTCGGACTCCTTCGCACGCGCACGACCATGCTGACCTGGTGGGTACGGACGTGATTCGATCGGACACTTCGGTCCATCGCACTTCGAGCCCTTCAGGAAGAGCTTCACTTTCTCGCGTCGGCAACGCTTGCAATCTGCGCCGGTATATCGAGCCATTTCTCTCTCCTCCTTAGACTCGTCGTGGTTTCGGTGGGCGGCAACCGTTATGCGCGGCAGGTGTCACATCAGAGATGGAACCGACCTCGAGTCCGGCTGCTTGTAGGGAACGGATAGCAGTCTCGCGACCAGAACCTGGTCCCTTGACGAAAACATCAACCTTGCGGACGCCATGCTCTTCCGCCTTCTTGGCCGCTGCCTCAGCAGCAAGACCTGCGGCGAATGGGGTCGACTTACGTGAACCCTTGAATCCGACGCCACCAGATGAGGCCCATGCAAGGACCGCACCGGTTGGATCGGTGATCGAGACGATGGTGTTGTTGAAGGTGGACTTGATATGGGCATGACCGAAGGAGATGTTCTTTTTCTCCTTCTTACGCGCTTTTGCCTTCTTCACAGCCGGCTTTGCAGCGGCCTTCGCGGCGGGCTTAGCAGTTGCCATTACTTGGTCTCCTTCTTCTTACCAGCAATAGCGACGCGTGGTCCCTTGCGGGTTCGTGCATTTGTATGTGTGCGCTGACCGCGGACTGGAAGTTTCTTGCGGTGGCGAATTCCTTGGTAGCACTGAATCTCGACCTTGCGGCGGATGTCAGCTGCGATCTCTCGACGGAGATCACCTTCGATCTTGTAGTTACCTTCGATGTACTCGCGGAGCTTGATCAGATCCGGTTCTTGAAGATCCTTCACGCGAATATCGGGAGAGATACCGGTCGCCTTGAGCGTCTCATCTGCTCTGGTCGGTCCGATCCCGAAGATATAGGTAAGTGCGACCTCGAGGCGCTTTTCGCGCGGCAGGTCGACACCAACTAGACGGGCCATGTTTGCCTTCTCATACTCAACCGAAAGTCCTCCGCAATGCATCCGAAGTTTTCTTCGGCTCCCGCTTCCGGACGGGAGGTCAGGCTCTCGCCTGTCGCATCACGCGTGCTTGCTATGAAGTTATCTATCCTTGACGCTGCTTGTGGCGAAGGTTGTCGCAGATGACCATGACGCGACCGTTGCGACGGATGACCTTGCACTTGTCGCAGATCTTCTTCACGCTTGGCTTTACCTTCACGATTCCTTCTCCCTCTTGCAGTTCTTCTTACTACTCGTAGTCGGAACTACTTGTAGCGATACGTGATCCGACCTCGGGTGAGGTCGTATGGACTCAGTTCTACGATGACACGGTCCTGCGGAAGGATGCGGATGTAGTTCTTTCGCATCTTCCCGGAGATGTGTGCCAGCACAACATGCCCATTGGTCAACTCCACGCGGAACATCGCGTTAGGGAGCGCTTCTGCCACAACGCCTTCGATTTCGATGGCGCCGTCTTTTTTGGCCAAGCGTTACCTACACAATCTCTTCTGACTCTTGTAAGTCATTGGTGACTTCGGTGGGAGTTTTCCGACTTTTGCCGCCCTGGTTCAGGGCAGAGGGTGAGTTTAGGCGAGGGCGTGTCGAAACGGAAATCCGGGTACCGAACCAGCCCTCAGGTGGTAAAAGCACGCTGGGCCGGATAGCCGAATTCGAGGGTAGCCAATTCCGGCCGCCCCATAAAAGCAGCGGGCCTACTAGCACAGGCGGCAGTGGCGTTCTCAGGATCGACGAGCGAAGAGATCTTCTCCCAGAGTCTCCTCATCGTGGCGGTACTCCCCGCTTTCGTCCCATCGCTACGGAAGGCGACCCCATCGCGGATCTCGACCTCATGACTTCCAAGTCCTCTTGTTGAGACAGAGTCAGTTGTCGCGACGATCCGAGCGCTCGCCCTATGAAAGAGGTCAACGATCCGATCATCACTGAGATGCGATCCATCTGCGATCGCCATCAAAGTGGCATCGCTCTCTTCGATGGCGACTTCGACGAGTTCACTCGATGACCGGTTATAGATGTGAGTGACAGCGGAAGCGCCTGCGCGAAATGCTTCTTGAGCGACTTCTCGATTGGCATTGCTATGGCCGATTGAAACTCGTACCCCCATGGCCGTGAGGATGGAAATCAATTCGATCGCACCAGGAAGTTCTGGAGCGAGAGTGACCATCGTGATCGTTCCTGCACTGAGATATCTAGTGACAACTTCTCGACTCGGCTCTAGCAGAAATTCCTTCGGATGAGCCCCTGCCATCTCTGGCGCAAGGAATGGGCCTTCGAGGTGGATACCAAGGATCTCTGCCTCATCATCGCGTCGCTCTCTTCGAGCGGATTCGACGAGAGATATTGCATGGAGAGTTTGCTCCCGTGGAGCAGAAATGAGAGATGGTTGATAGGCGACTGTCCCTTGGCTAAAGAGCGCCTGTCCTAACTGGTGGATCTCGTCGACTGATTTCGCGTGCAAGAGATCAACAGCGCCAGCGCCATTGAGATGAAGATCGGTGAAGTATGGAAGGGCAGCCTCATCTTCATGACTCACTCTCCGCCACGAGGAGATCATCGCCTTCGAGCCTCACCCGTCCAGTCCATGTTTTCATACTGATGCCATTCTGAGATCGGCTTCATACCGACTTTCTCGTAGAGGCGAAGGGCTCCACTCTCGTTGCCGGTATCAACGCTAAGTACAACTTTCTCTCGGCCAAGTTCTTGGTTCTGGTTCATCGCAAAACGCAAGAGTGCTTCACCATAGCCGCGACCTTGGAAGGCATGGCGAACTCCTAGCCCTGAGACAAAGCCACACCCTTCGTGGATCATCGAGTCGTCACAATCTACGAATCCTGCATCGTGCCCATCAACGTTCAGCATCCAAACTCTCATATTGACCTCTGCTTGATCACGTCGCACCATCTCAGTCCACGCTTTGAGCTTTCTCGGCGCAAATCCAAAGTGCCTACTAAATGAATCTTGATGTACTCGCCAATAGGCGAGAACATCGTCATCATTTCTGAGATCAATCTCTCGAATCTTCGCGCCCCGAGGAAGATTGTTCTGCGTAACTTCCCGGAGAGCGACCTCCATCGCCCAGTACTTGCGAAGTAGAGAGAAGCCTCTCCTGGCGAGCAATCTCTGATACTCCACATCCTTTGCATGCACTCCCAGCCATAGTCGATACGAGGGAAACTCTTCACACGCTAATCGCAGAGCGGTCTCAAAGGTGACAGGTAGAAGTTCCGAACCGGGAACTACATAGATATCCAGGTATGCCCGCAGTCGCGAGTTGTCCGGATTGATAGAGAGAAAACTTTCCCAATCATGAGCAGCGTCATTCCTGATGAGGCGAGTCATAGCCGGTTCAATGAAACCATTGATGACTTGAAGTGCCTCGGCCTCACCAAACCGCTTTTCATCGGGGTCTAGCGTGAGTTGATGGCTGTCAACTATTCGTTGCACCGTTGAGCAGTCCGCTACGGTCGCAGCTCTCATCATCACTTCCATGACGCGAGCGTAGCCATCACTTCAGTTCTGCAGCGTTAGAAGCCAAAGATGGCAACGAGAAGAAGCGTAAAACTCGCAGAGAGCAACCAGAGAGAGATGCCAATCAAGAGTGGTCTAGACCCAAGGCGCGAGATCGACTTCCATTTCACGCCGAGGCCCATCGCAAATAGACCGATGGAGAGAAAGATCTTTGAACCTTCTTTTCCGGCATCGATGATCCAAGGCTCGAGCGTCAAAGTATTCGCGAAGATCGCAACAGCGATGAATCCGAGTACGAAGATCGGTCCAGTAGAGCGAAGCGAGACTCTCTGACCGGATCCGTTGTGATTGAGAGCTTTAGCGGCTTCATGGGTCAGATAGATGACAAGTGGAATCAGCATCACCACTCGTGTGAGTTTCACGATAATCGAGGATTCGACAGCCTCATCAGAGACTAAAGATGCCGTTGCAACGACCTGTCCGACATCATGGACTGCTGCTCCGATCCATGCCCCGGTCGTTGAATCGGCAAGTCCAAGTAAGTGGGCGATGAAGGGAAGTACGACGTCGGAGAGAGTGCCACAGAGGGCGACGATGGCAACCGCATACGACAGATCACGGTTGATCTCCTTCTTCTCCTCGGCGTTCTTGCCTTTGAGGAGCGTTGATGAGATCGCTGCGATCGCAGTCGCACCACAGATAGCAAATCCCCCTGCGATGAAGGTAGAGAGGGAGTGCGAGAGACCTAATCGACGGGTGACCGCTCGAACTCCCGTGAAGACCACGAAAACGACGATGATGACCGCCAACACTCCTTTGAGACCAATTGCTACGAATTGATCGAAGGAGATCTGGAATCCCAACAGGACGACCCCGAGGCGAAGACAGCGCTTTGCTGCGAAGTTCATCGCCTCTTTCTCGCTCCACCCAATGGTGTTGGTGAGGATGAGACCGAAGAGCATCGAGAGAAAGAGCGGAGAGATCGCTCCCTGGAGTGAGTTGATAAGGAAGGCGAGGGCAACTCCCAGAGCTATTGCACCGAATGAAGTGCTGTTCTTGAGCGTCAACTTCATATGCGAGAGTTGATACCCAACTTCTCAGCCCATACATTGAGTTCTTCGACAACTGCAGGAGCGATCTGG
>JBJTGO010000180.1:0-1163 GCA_046093985.1 Actinomycetota bacterium | reverse complement strand
AGAAAGTGATCGCAGGTCCTGGCGTCTACATCTGCGATGAGTGCATCGACCTCTGTAACGAGATCCTTGAAGATGAGTTGGCTGAAGCCTCCTCTTTAGGTTTGCAAGAACTCCCGAAGCCTGCCGAGATCTACGAATTCCTCGATCAGTATGTGATCGGACAAGAGCGTGCGAAGAAGTCGCTCTCGGTCGCGGTCTATAACCATTACAAGCGCATCAAGGGTGATGGCGCTCGCCGAGATAGCGAGATCGAGATTGCGAAGAGCAACATCTTGCTCTTAGGTCCTACCGGGTGCGGTAAGACTTTGCTCGCTCAGACCCTTGCCAGGATCCTCAATGTGCCGTTTGCAATCGCCGATGCGACAGCGCTCACTGAAGCGGGATATGTCGGCGAAGATGTTGAGAACATCTTGCTCAAGCTCTTGCAGGCTGCGGACTTCGATGTGAAGAAGGCGGAGCAGGGAATCATCTACATCGATGAGATCGACAAAGTCGCGCGCAAGAGCGAGAACCCATCGATCACTCGCGATGTCTCCGGTGAAGGTGTGCAGCAAGCACTCTTGAAGATCCTCGAAGGAACCACAGCATCTGTTCCACCACAAGGCGGTAGGAAGCACCCACATCAAGAGTTCATCCAGTTGGATACCTCGAATATCCTCTTCATCGTCGGTGGCGCCTTCGCAGGACTTGAGAAGATCATTGAAGGACGCAAGGGCAAGGCAGGCGTTGGATTCAATGCTGAGCTCAAGACAGTCGAGGATCGTAAGAAAGAAGATCCATTCGCCGATGTGATGCCCGAGGATCTCTTGAAATTTGGAATGATCCCTGAATTCATCGGTCGACTTCCCGTTGTCACGAGCGTCGAGAGCCTCGATCGTGCAGCGCTGTTGCAGATCCTCACTGAACCGAAGAATGCTCTGGTCAAGCAATACGCCCATCTCCTTGAGATGGATGATGTCGAACTCGAAATCGAACCTGCGGCCCTTGATGTGGTCGCTGATCAAGCGATCGAACGTGGCACAGGTGCACGCGGTCTTCGCGCGATCATGGAGGAGATTCTCCTTGCTGTGATGTACGAGGTGCCGAGTAAGAAGGATGTCGGTCGCGTCGTGATCACCACTGAGGTTGTCACCGAGAAGGCTGCTCCTCGATATATCGAAAGA
>JBJTGO010000179.1:0-1772 GCA_046093985.1 Actinomycetota bacterium | reverse complement strand
TCGCCACGGTAGACATTGAGGTCGAGCCGTGAACCGGGCACCCCATACTTCGGTGCGATCCCACATGAGGAGAATTGCCATATCTGCCAGAGCGATGTGCAATCACTCGTGCTCCAGGAGTGGACGTAACAGCCCACTACTTTGCGGCCCGGCTCAGCCTTTTCCTTTGCCGGATTGATTCCGAAGTGTGAGAGCCAGAGCGGATAGCTTCGAAGTTTCGCGCTTCGATTGAGCGCTCGCTCAAGGAATGCGGGGTAGGAGTAGAGGAACGGCTTTCTGCCGGTCTTTTCATAGACGGTATCGAGCCACGTCTCTGCCCAGAGCGTGTTGAACTTCCGAGAGGAGTACTTGATACATCGCTTCCCTGAGTACGAGACACAATTGTTCTCGAAGTCGAGCGCATAGGGGAGGTCAAGTTCAGTGTAACCACCGACGCTTGCCAATCGCCAGATCGCACGTTGTGCTTGCGCTTTTGCATCCTCGATGACAACGCTTCGACTCGCTGTATTTGGTGGCGTCGCGTAGTGATAGAAACCTGTGTAGAGGCCAGCTGCCTGTGCTGCGTGACGATCCATCGCCAAGTACTTCCTTGCAAGCGCATCTGAGTCATCGCGGGTATCGGACGCCTTGATCATCACGAAGCGCATACCTGCCTTGTACATCTTCGTGAAGTTGATCGGTTGGTCGTTAGGGTGTTGCCAACGACTGACATCTGAGCCATAGATGCGAACCCCTGGGCCAGATTTGGATATGAGCGAAGCCGGTTCTCCTGCTTGGGAGGTCAGGGTCGGACGTAGAGTCACAGAACGTTCGGTGGTGGCAAAGGTTCGCGCTTGATACTCGATCTCGGCCTTGAATTCCATCGTTACACCATCTTCGACCGTCGTTCTGATCTTCCATGTGCCGAGGGAACTGGTCTTTCCTCGAAGACCAGAGTCGATCCAGCGATCACCGTCTTTGGTCAAGATCCTCACCGATGCGCCGGCCACTGCGGGCTTTACGATGCCATGGAGAGAGACGAGAGGCGCACCGATGCTGGGCGTCTGTGTTGCGAAGAAGCTCGATGATGTTGCGCCAAAGGCGGGCGGTTGAATCAGTGACGCGAGTAGAAGAAGCGTGAGGGAGATGAGCGTTCTAGATCTCAACAACTTCGATCCTCTCACCTGTCACCTCCTTGATCGCCGCTTCAAGTGCCTTGCGATGTTCGGCCTTCCTGACATAGGTGTAGTCATGGTCCCCCGCAAGTTTCGCAGCATCCCTGAAATCGAGAGTCAATCGTCCCTCAGAGAGTTCTGAGAGTCTGCCATCGAAGTAAGCAAGCCATGCGATCCGGTTCGCTCGTTCCAAGATGTCTAAGACTTCGGTCCAGCGATTTTTCAGTTCAGGAAGTTCGATCATGGCGAGTGAGGAGAAGATCAGTTGATGATGGCAAAGATCACTGCCCCACCGGAGATGATCCAGGCGATCTGTTTCAGCGGAGGGCGAGTGAAGTGAGGGGAGAGGCGTGGAAAGAAGGTACCGATGAGCTGAAGCACTCCGATTGCGATGATCACCATGGAGTTATTGAAGGCACCAGGCTCTGCGGATTGATAGCGCCAATTGATCAATCCCAGCGCGATCAGCATGTAACTCATCCATCGCAGCGGTGTGAGTGGGTGCATGGTCAGAGGGTATCGGCAGCGCCCAAGAATGCTACGGAGGCGTGACCTTTCTCCCTAGGTTGGGAGATGATTGGGGAGATGATAGGCATCGGTTCGATCCGACTCCTCCTG
>JBJTGO010000178.1:0-1087 GCA_046093985.1 Actinomycetota bacterium | reverse complement strand
AGGTGTTGAGACGAGCCGCTCACGCTGCGGCAATCACCTGCAGTAGGCAAGGGGCAGAGCCTCCGACTTTCGTAGAGTTTGATTCATCGATCAAGCGTGGGGAAGTGTGATGGTGATAGTTATGGCGAGAGCGATAGAAAGGAGTTGCGATGCAATATCTTGATGATGGCGACCTCTCACTTGTGATCGATCTCGATCAAGGTGCGCGTATCTCCTCACTTCTCTTTCGGGATCTCGAAGTGACTTTGCCGCCTCGTGGGAGTCTCGTCAATTGGGGCTGGTATTCGATGGCACCATGGGCGGGGCGAATTCGAGATGGATTGATCACCGACACTTCTGGTGAAGAACATCAATTGCCGATCGTCTTGGATCCACCACATGCTCTCCATGGATTCGGTGTGATGTATGGCTGGCAAGAGTTGGGTAAGGGCCGCGCTCGCCTTGAGTTCCCAGAGCCTTACCTTGGCGCAAGTGTCGTGCAACATATCGAACTCGTCGATAACGCGATTCGATGGAGTCTTGAGTATGACGACGGCGGCGTTGACCTACCTTTCTGGCTTGGGATACATCCCTGGTTTGCTCGCGATCTGGGGCGAGGAGCGAGTGCAGAGTTGGAATTTGAAGCCGAAGAAATGTTGCTCCGGGGGCGAGATGGTCTACCAACGGGAGAGTTCGTAAAGCCAGGGCGCGGGCCTTTCGATGATGCGTTCACGAAGATGAGAGGTTCGCCACGAATTGTGTGGGATGGCGCCCTTGCGGTGACGATTGAATCGGATGCGCCATGGTGGGTCATCTACACCGAAGATAGTGAGGGGATCTGTGTCGAGCCACAGAGTGCGCCACCTGATGCTGCAAATCTTGGGATTGAAAGTGAAGGGTACTTGGAGGCGCTATTCGTCTTCGAAGAGATCTGACCCTTTTATTTTGAAATGCTATGAGCGCGCTTGATAGGTTGAGCAAATGATCGATCGCGAGCATCTGCGACGCCTTCATGCGCGCGAAGAGGAGAGATTCCTCGCGCTCCATCCAAAGTCTGGTCAACTCTTCGAGAAGGCAAAGGGCGTGATGCCCGGCGGAGTTCCTATGT
>JBJTGO010000177.1:0-3209 GCA_046093985.1 Actinomycetota bacterium | reverse complement strand
TGGCGAGAACTCTTATCGTTTTTCTCTTCCTCTCCGCCTTCACACTCGTTCCCGTCACTTCACTCACCGATGATCAAAATGTCTCCAACAACTTTCTTTCCATGGCGCGGGCAGCCGAGACATCGACAGGTACCCAAGATCCCAACAAACCACCGCGACGCATCTGGAGTGGATGGATCCCTTACTACTCGATGCGCACCTCACTTCCGGCAGCGCTCAACAACAACGATCTCATCCGAGAGGTGATGCTCTTCTGGTACACACTCAAAGCGCCAGATCGCATCCTCGATCTCTACAAGGGTGGCAATCCCAGCGTTCCCATGGACACACCGCTGGCACAACTTCGAAGCGCTGGCTACCTCTTGATTCCGACTCTGACCGATGGCACCGAGAAACTCGAACTTCAGAAGATCCTTTCGAAGCCGAAGGATCGCACTCAAACGGTTGCAACCATCATGGATCTCGTCCGCTCGAAGAACTTCGACGGAATCGATCTCAACTTCGAGGGATTCGCATTCAAAGATGGTAACGGCTCCTGGGAGAAGACTCGCCCGGTCTGGGTGGAGTTCGTCAAAGAACTCTCGATCGCCCTTCGTGCTGAAGGAAAACTTCTCTCGGTCACGACACCCGTTCTCTTCGATCCTGCAACGGGAAAGCGCGGCTATTGGGTCTATGACTGGATTGGAATCGCAGAGTATGTCGATCGTTTGCGCGTGATGTCTTACGACTACGCGACCTCGCGGCCAGGTCCGATCGGTCCACTCTTTTGGGCTGAGGATGCGAGGAAGTTCGCAGTCTCTGTGATGCCCTCCTCCAAAGTCTTTATGGGAGTTGCCGGATATGGCCGCGATTGGGTGACAAAAGTGACGGGCACTTGCCCCAAGGATGTTGCGGGGATCGTCAAGGCAGGCGCGAAAGCGTCGACCTTCGTGATGCGGGATGCCCCCAATCTCGTTGCGCGTTACGGTGCCAATGCGCAGTATCGCGTTCTCGAAGGTGAGGTCAACTTCACCTATGAGCGGACCTATACCGGAGTCACCGCCAATGGAAGTCCAACTACCTGTACTGCGAGTAGGACTGCTTGGTATCAAGACTCACGCGGTTACATGGCAAGGGCGCAACTCGTTGAGAAGTATCGCCTTGGTGGTCTTGTCGCATGGACGATCGGAATGGAAGAGGCGAATGCGATGCTCGCTGTCCGTGGCGTCGCTCGCGAGATCGCGCCCGATATCGTCCGCGCCGATCTGACTATAGATCGCGAGAAGGTTCGCTACGGAGAGTTCGTCCAGATCAACGCGCTCTTCACTCTTCCCGACAAAGTACCGGCCGCAAATCTTCCCACCCGAATTCAGATGAAGTCAGGGACGAGTGGCTGGCGCGATGTCTATAGCTCAACGACGGGCAATGATGGTCGAGTCTTGATCTCATCGGTCCTTGGAAGTGGCGTGCAATTTCGTGCGATCTCTGAAGGAAGTTGGGAACGGTTGGCATCGACTTCGAGTGAGGTCAATGTCAACGTTGATCCTGCGCTCATCTTGACCGGTGCGAGCCTTACCTCACTGGGCACATCTGAGACCTTCACCACCACCATCACACCGACAAGGACAAAGGCGACGATCGTTGTCGAACGTTTCGATCGAAAGAAGTCGGCTTATCTCGAGGTCGCCCGTGCGAAGACCGATACTTCAGGGATCGCTACCTTTGCGATCACTGCGCCGGCAGGTTTTCACTCCTATCGTGCGCGTCTTCTTCTCAAAGGACTTCCCAAAGGAGAGGAGGGCGCGTCCTCGAGCGCGCCTATCGATGCGTTGGTTTCACCGGTGATCTGGGTGACGGTTGTGAAGTGAGGCGAGCCAACTCTGGAGCCCTGCATTGCCAAAGCCGAACGCCATCAACAATTCTGCAAGACCCAGGAGCTTTGCCCTTGCCCAGCGCGCATAATTGCCCCGTGATCACGGCGCAATCAACGGTCGATACCGAACTCCCACCCGGGCTCGAGGAATTGATCGAGAGCGATATCCGTCCAGATCGGCCATGGCTCTGCATCGTTTGGGACGATCCGGTCAATCTCATGAACTACGTGACCAAGGTCTTCATGATGGTCTTCGGATATCCGCGCCATAAAGCAACCGAGTTGATGCTCAAAGTCCATACTGAAGGTAAGGCAGTCGTCTCCACCGGCACGCGCGAAGAGATGGAGCGCGATGTCGCAAAGCTCCATGAGTATGGTCTCTGGGCGACGATCCAACGCGATGATGAGTGATCGCGAAGATCAAGAGCGCGTTCGCCATATCTTCTCCTCGCAAGAGAGATATGTACTGATCAATCTCGCAGAGCAGATCCTCGAACTCCTCGGTCAATCTTCTATCTCTCGCGATCCGCTCCATGACATCGTCGGGATCTCAGGGAATGAACTTCCACCCGATGATCCAGTTCTCAAGCGCCTCCTACCGAGCGCCTATACCGAATTGCAAGATGCAGCAGAGTTTCGTCGTTATACCGAGGATGCGCTCCGAGATCGCAAGCGGGCACACGCACACCGCATTCGCGAGATGCTCTTGGATGCGGAGGGACGTTTTGAATCACGTTCTACTGGTAAAGATAAGAGTTCCGAGGATGGGATCGATGTAGGGATGGTCTTCGTCCATGGTGAGCAAGAACTCCAATTGAGCGCTCTCGATATGGAGATCACGGGGGAGGACTTGTGGGCTTGGCTTGGTGCGCTCAATGACATCCGACTCGCGCTCGCTGTTCGCCTCGATATCGGCGGACCGACGATGGGAGATCTTCCCAATGATGCTCATCGCTCTCATGCCAGTTCAGGAGAGTCGAACTCGAGCACCATCAATTCAAGCGATGAGAGCTCGAGCCAGGAGGCGATCCATCGCAAGTACGAATTGATGACCGAGAGTGATCCGATGAAGGCGGTCTATGCCGTCTATAGCTGGCTTGGCTGGTTACAAGAGGACTTTCTCAAGCAGATTGATGAGCAGATGGAGCAGTCAGAGTGAGTCTCGAAAAAGAATCAGGCCCGACCCTCAGATCGAGGATCGGGCCTGATCTCTAACTAGGTTAGAAGCTCAAGGCTTCAAACGACTAGTGGTCGTCCCTCATTCCTTCTGCGAGCGACTTCATGCGTGCGATCTTGAAGATCGTCAAGCCGAAGAGGCACTTAGCAAGGACATCCGCCACGGTGTAGCCGACCTGGC
>JBJTGO010000176.1:0-1435 GCA_046093985.1 Actinomycetota bacterium | reverse complement strand
ATCTTGCGGAGGCAGGTCTTACCGTCCGTCTCTTCGAATCTGGAGAGCATCTAGGTGGCGCCACAGCGAGTAAGAGAGTCTTCGAAGGTATCGATGCAAAACTTTCGCGCTACTCATATCTCGTATCTCTCCTTCCGGATCAGATCGTCCAAGAGCTAGGTTTGAATTTCGAGACGATCTCGCGTCGCATCTCCTCATTCACTCCTTATAGATCAAAAGATGGTGGCGACCAAGGGCTTCTGATCAGCAATGATTGGAGCGAAGCCAAGGACGCTTTCTCATCCCTGGGGTTGGAAACGGATGCCCACGCCTGGCGCAATTTCTATGACCAGATCGCGTCTGTCGCCCCTGCGATCGCCGGGACCTTCCTCTCACCACTTCCCACGAGAAGTGAGATGAAGGAGCTCATCGGATCCGAAGCCTTTGACCTCCTTTTCACTACACCACTTGGTAACACCCTTACCGATCGCTTCGACGGTGATCGGGTCCGCGGCATCGTCCTCACAGATGGGCTGATTGGAACCTTCACTGACGCCTTCGACCCAGGCCTGCTGGCGAATCGATGCTTTCTCTATCACTTGGTGGGAAATGGTGATGGTCAGTGGAAGGTCCCTCGAGGTGGAATGGGCGCCCTGGTCGAAGAGTTGCGCCGGGTAGCGCTTTCCCATGGCGTCACAATCGAAACCAATCGCCGCGTCGAGTCGATTGATGGTGGATCAATCCATCTCGAAGGTGAGCGTGTCGATGCCAGATTCATCGTCGCAGCCTGCTCACCATCTGAGTTGGCGCGGTTACGGGGGAGGGAATCGAAGATCGCCGCGACGCAAGGGTCACAGGTAAAGATCAACATGGTCTTAAGAAGACTTCCTCGACTTCGAAGTGGCATCGATCCTCAGGATGCCTTCGCAGGAACCTTCCACATCGATGAAAGTTTCGATCAGCTCCAAAGAGCTTTTCATTCGGCGAAGAGTGGTTCACTTCCCGATCCGATCCCGGCGGAGATCTACTGTCACACATTGACGGATCCTTCGATCTTGTCCCCAGAACTTGCCGCGGCCGGATATCAGACCCTTACTCTCTTCGCTCTCCATACTCCGTATGACCTCTTCACGTCAGATAACGAGAGAGTCAAGCGTGAGGTCCAACGCCGCCTAATTGCTCAGATCAATTCCTACCTCATCGACTCAATAGAAGAGTGTCTCGCTCGGGATGCACACGGTGCTCTCGCTATCGAGATCAAGTCGCCGATTGATCTGGAAGCTGAGATCGGGTTGCCGAGAGGCAATATCTTCCATGCCGACCTCACATTTCCGTGGCGAGAAGATCACGAAGGAATCCGATGGGGATGTGAGACCGAGGATGAGAACATCTTCTTGGCTGGAGCAGGTTCACGTCGTGGTGGTGGCGTCTCAGGAATCGGCGGACAGAATGCAGC
>JBJTGO010000175.1:0-1388 GCA_046093985.1 Actinomycetota bacterium | reverse complement strand
ATATAGAACACAAGGTGCACGTCCTGGTGGTCCGGGTGCAGGTGGTGGATTCGGTGCACGTCCTGGTGGTCCGGGTGCAGGTGGTGGAAGACCTGGCGGCCCTGGCGGTCGCGGTACCACTGCTGGTGCATTCGGAAAAGGTAAGAAGAAGTCAAAGATCGCGAAGTCAAAGAAGGCAAAGCGCGAAGAGATCGACAATATGCAAGCCCCCGTCTTGGGTGGCGTCCGCGTTGCTCGCGGTGATGGTTCGAAGATCCGACTCCGCCGTGGCGCGACACTTTCAGATTTGGCAGAGAAGATAGGTGTTGAACCGAGCCAATTGGTTGCAGCGCTCTTTCAACTTGGTGAGATGGTCACCGCAACCCAATCTGTCGACGAGGATACTTTCAAGATCCTTGGTGGCGAGATCGGTTACGACTTAGAGATCGTCAGCCCTGAGGATGAGGATCGTGAGATCCTGCAGGGATTCGATATCGATCTTGAAGATGAGATCAATATCTACGATCAAGATCGCTTGATCGCACGTCCTCCGATCGTCACAGTGATGGGCCATGTCGATCACGGTAAGACCAGACTCCTCGACGCCATCCGCCAGACCGAAGTGGTCAAGGGCGAAGCTGGCGGTATCACACAGCACATCGGCGCTTACCAGATCCATCACACCCATGATGGGATCGAGCGCGCGATCACATTCATCGATACCCCAGGTCACGAAGCCTTCACCGCGATGCGTGCCCGTGGTGCGAAGGTCACTGATATCGCAGTCTTGGTTGTTGCAGCGGATGATGGCGTGATGCCTCAGACCATTGAGGCGCTCAACCACGCCCAGGCGGCAAATGTTCCAGTCGTCGTTGCAGTCAATAAGGTCGACAAAGAAGGCGCGAATCCAGGGAAGATCCGCCAACAATTGACCGAGTACAACTTGATCGCCGAGGAGTATGGCGGCGACACCATTTTCGTCGATGTCTCGGCACTCAAAGGAAAGGGAATCGACGCGCTGATTGAGGCCATCTTGCTCACTGCTGATGCAGCGATCGATCTTCGCGCAATCCCAGAAGGTGATGCACGAGGTGTTGCGATCGAAGCCCATCTCGATAAGGGTCGCGGACCCGTTGCGACTGTCTTGGTCCAACGAGGTGAGCTCCATGTCGGTGATGCAGTGGTCGCGGGTGGCGCCTATGGACGCGTTCGAGCGATGCTTGATGAATTCGGCAACACCGTCGATGTCGCGGGCCCATCGCGCCCAGTCCAAGTCCTTGGTTTCACTGCTGTTCCAAGTGCAGGTGATGGCTTCATCGTCGCGCCTGAGGATCGAACCGCGCGTCAGATCGCAGAGAAGCGTCAGGCAGCAGAGCGCACTGCAGCCTTGATGAAGGCGCGTAAGAAGG
>JBJTGO010000174.1:0-4674 GCA_046093985.1 Actinomycetota bacterium | reverse complement strand
ACGCTTTTCCTGCTCTCTGATGGCCGTCAGGTTTGGATCGATCGTGGCTGGGTCAAAGCAGGTGCATCTGCGACAACACCGCCTGCAATCGTGCCGGCGCCGGAGGAACAGGTCTCACTCACCGTTAGGTATCGAAACGATGCTCTTGACGCGAAGATTCGTGGAAGTTTCTTCGCAACTGGTTCAGGCGGTGACCAACACGCGAAGTGGAATCAAGAAGCTCTTGTCGCAAGTGAGCCGTTCTACTTCGATCTCATCGGCGGTGATTTCACTCCTGACGTCGCCACAACTCCTCCAGGTATAAGCGATGGACCTCATATCGCCTACGCGATCCAATGGTGGTTCTTTGGTCTCTTGGCCCTCTTCGGCCGATTCCTCATTGCTCGCGAGGAGAGCAAACGCGAGTAAGGGGCTCTTACTGGAAGCTTTGCTTTGAGACCAATTCTGCATAGAGACCGCCCGATGCGATCAATTGGTCATGTCTTCCTTGTTCAACGATCTTGCCTTCGGCAAGTACCAGAATCTGATCCGCCGCTTTGACGGTCGAGAGGCGATGAGCGATCACGATGCTGGTTCGACCTGCCAGCGCTTCAGTCAGAGCGCTATGAACCAATCGCTCATTCTCGGAGTCGAGGTGTGCCGTCGCTTCATCCAAGATCACGATCCGCGGCTTCTTGAGCAGGACTCGCGCGATCGCAAGACGTTGCTTCTCGCCGCCGGATAGGCGATGTCCTCTCTCCCCCACGACGGTGTCGAAGCCTTGGGGCAATGAATCGATGAGATCAATAATCTGTGCGGCTGCACATGCCTGTCGCATCTCACTCTCGTCTGCATCGGGCTTTGCATAACGAAGATTCGCGGCGATCGTCTCGTGGAAGAGATGTGGATCTTGCGCCACAACACCGATCGCATCACGGAGCTCTTGGAGAGCGAGATCTCGAAGATCAACGCCACCAACCTTGATGGCACCCGTCGTCACATCGTAAAGGCGAGGAATCAGAGCAGAGATCGTGGTCTTGCCGGCACCGGAGGGTCCAACGAGCGCCGTCATCGTTCCTGCTGGGATGGAGAAGGAGATACCTTTCAAGACCTCGCCCGACTCGACGAGATCACTGCGCGCTGCTGATTCCAATGAAGCCAGAGAGATCTCATCAGCTCGCGGATATCTGAATCTCACATCGGAGAAATCAACGCTTAACGCGCCCGAGAGAAGGGCTTTCGGCTGCTTTGGATCCTTGACCATCGGTTCGAGATCCAAGACTTCAAAGACACGTTCGAATGAGACCAGTGCGGTCATCACATCAACTCGAACATTGGAGAGCGCCGTAAGCGGACCATAGAGGCGAACAAGAAGTGTTGTGATCGCGAGCAGAGTCCCAAGAGTGATGGCTCCGTCGATTGCGAGATGTCCACCTACGCCATAGGCGATCGCAGTTGCTATCGCGGCGATGGAAGTGAGCGCGATAAAGAATGAGCGATTGAGGAGTGCGATCAAGATGCCGATTCTTGCCACCTTCGATGCACGATCCTTGAAGCTTTTCGATTCATGGCCTTCATCACCGTAGAGCTTGACCAGGAGGGCTCCAGAGACGTTGAAACGCTCCGTCATCAGAGAGGACATCTCCGCATTGAGGTTGAAGGATTCCTTCGTGAGAGCCTGAAGCTTCTTCCCTACCCATTTGGTCGGCGCTAGGAAGAGTGGGAGAAGGACGAGCGAGATCAAGGTGATCTGCCAGGAGAGGAAGAGCATGGTGATCATGACCAAGACGAGGCTCAACACATTGCTGATCACTCCGCTCAAGGTCGCTGTGAAAGCCTGTTGAGCACCGATCACATCTTGATTGATGCGCGAGATGAGCGCTCCGGTCTGCGTCCTAGTGAAGAAGGCGATCGACTGACGTTGGACATGTGAGAAGACCTCGGTCCTTAGATCGAATATCAAACCTTCACCGATACGCGACGAGTACCAGCGCCCGATCATGTTGAAGAGAGCATCGAGGATCGCAATCCCTGCGACAGAGAGTGCGAGATAGGTGACAAGCGATGGATTACCCGGAACCACCCCATCATCGATCAATTTCTTGATCAGAAGCGGTGTAGCAACAACGAGAAGCGCGTCGATAACTACAGTGACAAGATAGGCAATCAGCCATCCCTTATAGGGAATCGCATATCCGACGATTCGTTTGATGGTGCCAGGCCGCAATTTCTGGTCTCGAACCGATTGATCGGCTGTCATCGAGCGATGCGTCATCCAGACCGCGTGCATGCTCATCTCTCTGTGGCTCCGTCAAAGAGATGTAGGGTCTTGATCAAACTGTGAAACCGATGGCGCGCAATTGCTCCCGACCATCATCAGTGATGCGATTCGGCCCCCAGGGCGGCATCCAGACCCAATTGATCCGGACATCGTTGACCAGTTCGGCAAGTGCTTGGCGAGTCTGATCCTCGATCACATCCTGAAGCGGGCATGCAGCTGAGGTGAGCGTCATATCCAAGACTGCGACCCCATCTGTCTCGACCGTCATGTCATAGATCAGTCCGAGATCGACGACGTTGATACCGAGTTCCGGATCGATGACATCCTTCATCGCCTCTGAGATGTCCTCAACGGTTGCCGTCTTCTTATCCATGACTTCCCTTTCGATACGACGAGAGAACTGCAGCAGCAACTTTCTCGTATAGTGCCAACTTTACCGACTTCATTGAAGGCCTACTCGCTTCTACCCTTGATCGCATCATCGATTGGCCTCTCGAACACCACTCTGCTGATACCCATTAAGTTGGACCATCGCATCCTTGAGCGCCATCCAGCCAAGAAGCGCGCACTTGATCCGCGCTGGATACTTCGAAACCCCAGCGAATGCGACCGCATCGCCGAGTAGCGATTCATCGCCGACCGAGGCTCCCTTGCTCTGCATCACTTCACCGAATGCATCGATCAACTCGCTCGCCTCACCGACCGACTTCCCTTGAACTAGATCGCTCATCACTGAAGTCGAAGCCTGTGAGATGGAGCAACCCACACCATCCCATGAGACAGATTGAAGATGGCCATCACGAATCGTGAGATTGAGATCGATCTCATCACCACAGGATGGATTGACATGATGCACGGAGGCGTCGGCAGGCTTTATCAGCCCCTTATGCAAAGGATTCTTGTAGTGGTCAAGGATCAATTCTTGGTACAGGGACTCGAGATTCATCGCCCAATCCCCTTACTCCCAAAGAAAGCTTGCACTCTCTCAACTCCATTGACCAAGGCATCGACATCATCGAGATCGTTGTAGAGATAGAGGCTCGCACGCGTCGTTGCGACGACTCCCATTCGCTTCATCAGTGGCCACGCACAGTGATGTCCGGTTCTTACCGCTATCCCAAGATCATCGAGTCCCTGACCGACATCATGAGGATGGATTCCATCGACGGTAAAGGAGATCACGCCGCCACGATCACCCATCTCAGTTGGTCCTACGATTGTGATGCCCTTGATCGATTTCAATCCTTCTAGCGCATGACGAGTCAGAGCTACCTCATGGTCATGGATCGCATCCAGACCGATCTTGTTGAGGTAGTCAATGGCGGCTGCCAAACCGACAGCTTGGGCCATATTGGGAACGCCCGCCTCGAATCGTTTCGGCGGAGCGGAATAGGTTGCGCCTTCCATCGTCACAGCGGTGACCATCGAGCCTCCGAAAAGGAATGGCGGCATCTCGGCGAGCAACTCTTGCCTGCCCCAAAGGATCCCTACGCCAGTAGGTCCCACCAACTTGTGACCTGAGAATGCGACGAAGTCGACGCCTAGTTGATTGACATTGATTGCAAAGTGCGGTGCAGATTGACATGCATCGAGAACTACGAGCGCGTCATGAGATTTCGCAGCAGCCACCAGTTGCTTGAGCGGAGTGATAGCTCCCGTGACATTGGATTGATGTGTGATGGCGACGATCTTGGTCCTGGCGTCGATGATCGAGTCGATCTTGGAGAGGTCGATGCGACCGTCATCATTGACTCCAAACCAACGAAGAACGGCTCCACTTCTTCGAGCCAACTCTTGCCAAGGAATGAGGTTGGCGTGGTGCTCCGCTTCAGAAAGGACGATCACATCTCCGGGAGCGAGATGGAAGCGAGAACCCGAGGGAGAGTTGCCCCATGAGTAGGCGAGCAAGTTGAGTGATTCAGTAGCGCTCTTGGTGAAGACCACTTCTTCGCTCTTTGCGCCGATGAAGCGAGCAACAATCTCACGCGCTCCCTCGTAGGCATCGGTGGCCTCCTCTGCGAGGAGATGGGCTCCGCGATGGACCGCAGCGTTGTGTCGCGAGTAGAACTCGGACTCCGCTTCAATGACCTGCAACGGCTTTTGAGAGGTTGCCGCGCTATCTAGGTATACGAGTGGATGCTCGTTCCTGACAGTGCGGGCAAGGATCGGGAAATCCTTCTTGATCCTTGCAACATCGAGCGACATCGTGGGTGCTGATTACGCATTGACGTAATCGGCATACCCCTTCTCTTCCAATCGCTCTGCAAGCTCTGGTCCACCCTCTTCCACGATCTTGCCCTTAGCGAAGACGTGAACGAAGTCAGGCTTGATATAGCGCAAGATTCGGGTGTAGTGAGTGATGAGCAGAATGCCAACATCGCTGGTCTGCTTCACTCGATTGACGCCTTCTGAGA
>JBJTGO010000173.1:0-5175 GCA_046093985.1 Actinomycetota bacterium | reverse complement strand
TCATCAGAAGCACTCTCACAAGGTCCCATGATTTGATCGGCCCAGAGCGTCTCAACATCCTTACATTTCGGGTCATTGACGCTGGAGCAATAAGGCGCGTTATCAGGTGGTGACTTCTTCGTTTGATCGACGAGGTTACTCACTGTTCCGAGCAGAGTCTGATTGTCGTCATAGACGATGCCCATCTTGTTGACGCTTTCGCTACCACTTTCATAGGAGGGAAAGAGGAAGACATCGGTCGGTTCATCGTTGATAGCCACCGAACCTGGTGCAAGGGTGAGGAGCAGAGCAGAGGAGATCACCAGGGCTAGGAGCGAACGTGACCTCATCTTGCGATCCTCACGCTTCTTTCGAGAGTTGCTCGCAGAAATATCCCACAGCGACCAGGGTGGGTCAATGATCTTGCGTGAAGTGATGTCGATTCAGGCGTGAGTAGGACAGTTGATTGACCAGAATGAGGATGGGTTAGACATTGAACTTGAACTCGACCACGTCACCATCGTGCATGACGTACTCCTTGCCTTCCATCCGGACCTTCCCGCGCGAGCGCGCCTCCACCATCGATCCGGCGGCGACGAGATCATCGAAGGAGACCACCTCTGCCTTGATGAAGCCACGTTGGAAATCAGTATGGATGACACCCGCTGCCATCGGCGCGGTATCTCCTTTATGGATGGTCCAGGCTCTCGCCTCTTTAGGTCCTGCCGTCAGATAAGTCTGAAGGCCGAGCGTCTCGAATCCAACCCGGGCAAGAGTTGCCAATCCAGGCTCTTCCAATCCGATCGACTTGAGCAACTCCAAGGCATCCTCATCGCTTAGTTCTGCAAGTTCTGCCTCTGTCTTGGCGTCGAGGAAGATCGCTTTGGCTGGAGCGACCAATTGGGAGAGATCCGCTCGTAACTTCTCATCACCTAGTTCGCTGGCATCGACATTGAAGAGATAGAGGAATGGCTTCGCGGTAAGGAATCCGAACTCCCTCAAGAGATCCACATCGAGTTTGGAACCGAAGAGGAGTTTTCCATCGCTCAAGAGCTCATTCGCTTTGCGAAGCTCATCGAGGACAACGGCACGCTCCTTGTTCTGGCGCGCCTCTTTCTCGAGTCGCGGGATCGACTTCTCGATCGTCTGGAGGTCAGCGAGGGCCAACTCGGTATTGATCGTCTCGATATCCGATGCTGGATCGACCTTGCCATCGACATGGACCACATCGCCATCAGCGAAGACGCGGATTACTTGGCAGATGGCATCGCTCTCTCGGATATTGGCGAGGAACTTATTTCCAAGTCCTGCTCCCTCCGATGCGCCCTTGACGATTCCTGCGATATCGACGAAGGAGACCGCGGCGGGAAGAATCTGCTCGGAGTTGAAGATCTTGGCTAAGACTGCGAGGCGCGAATCTGGCACCCCCACGACACCGACATTGGGCTCGATCGTGGCGAAGGGATAGTTCGCAGCAAGGACATTGTTCTTGGTCAGAGCGTTGAAGAGAGTGGACTTGCCTACATTCGGCAGTCCGACGATCCCAATAGAGAGGCCCACGAGGGGTAGAGCCTACGCGTCATTGTCGCCCCTGCCTGCCACGATTGGCGACATGAGCGACTCCTCACTTGCGATCTATCTCGTACTAGGGCTCATCATCGGTGCCGTTTCCGGTTTCCTGATCGGAAACTTGAGATCGAAGTCATCATCTGCGATGCGTATCGCTTCTTTGGAGGCAAGCATCGAGGCGGAGCGAAACAGCGTCACTCGCCTCGAAAAAGAACTGAGAGCACGGATCGAAGAAGAGAAGAGTGAGATCTCGCTGGCGAGTGCAATCAAGAACGTCGAGAGCAAGATGTCAGAGCTCGCCCGTGCAAGCCACGAGGCAGAGCTCAAGCGCGTGGAAAGTGAAAGTTCGATCAAAGTTCAGATCGAGGGGATGCGACTGGGCGCAGAGTCTTTGCTTCGGGAGACGACGAAGCTCGCTGGCGCGCTATCGAACCCACAATCGCGCGGTAAATATGGTGAGACTCAACTTGAGATGTTGCTCGAGAACTCCGGCCTTCAAGAGGGAATTCATTTCTTCAGGCAAGAACAGCAGGTAGGTGATGGCGGTCTTGGAAAGCCGGATATCAAGATCGCAATCCCTGGTGGTAGCGAGATCTATATCGATTCCAAATTTCCTTTCGATCGCTTCCTCGATGCGATGGGAGAGGAAGACCCGATCAAACGCGAGGAGTTGATGAAGGGACATGCAAAAGACCTCCTCGGTCATGTCAACGCTCTTGCCAAACGCGACTACCAAAGCGGTGGCAACTCCCCCGACTTCGTCGTCCTCTTCGCGCCATTCGAATCGATCCTCGCTGAGGCTCTCGCCGTCGATCCGCAACTTCATCAGAAGGCATTCGAGAAGAGTGTTGCGATCGCAACACCAAACACGATGCTCGCCCTGCTACGGACCGTTGCCTATGTCTTCAATCGTTCCAAGGTCGCGGAGAATGCATCCAAGATCCAAGAGCTTGCTCAGGAACTTCTCAAGCGGATCATCAAAGTCCATGGCCGCATCTCCACCTTAGGAGATCGAATCAAGAGCACCGAGAAAGCATTCAATGAACTCGTTGCAAGCGCTGAAACCAATATGCTCCGCCCAGCACAGAAGATCTCTGAGATTGGCGGCCTCACATCCGAGAAGTTGAGATCGCTACCTGATATCGACATCGGTCTTCGCGAGATCAAAGTGCGCGAGATCGAAGCAGGAGATCCCCTTCTCGCCTATGAGGATGAGAGTGACGAGAGTGGTGAAGATGGGAAAGAGGATGAGGAAGCACGATGAGTTCTAGATCAGCACAACTCGATCCCAAGCGACTTGATCCGAAGAGTCGCATCCAAGGTCCCGGTCTTACAAAGCAGGGCGTTGCCATCTTGCAAGCGCTCTGGATCGCACTCCTAATGGCGATTGAGATCGCTCTCCGCGGCAATGTCGGATTCATCACTGGCGTCGCAATTTGGATCGCCTATGCCGGCGGGATTCATTTGGGTCGAAGTGGCACTATCTTCACCGCGGTCGTCACACCACCGATTGCATTCGCAGTGACGATCGTCCTTCTCTTGCCGACCCTCGGTGGCTCAACGCTTCGCATCTCACGCTTCGCATTGGATCTAGTCTCAGGTCTTGCTGGAATCGCGCCATTCCTCGTAACGGGAGCGCTCGTTGGTTGGGTGATCTTCTTCGCCCGCCAGCGGAAGAGCTAGTTCGAAATCAAGCCTTCGTGGCTGCCTTCAAATCCTTACGCAACTCTGGTGGGAGCGCGAAGAGAAGGCTCTCCTCCATCGCGGTCACAGTCTCAACCTCTCCAAAACCACGACGTGCAAGTTCGTCGAGCAAGTCCTTGACCAATATCTCGGGTACCGATGCACCACTTGAGACTCCGATTGTCTCGACTCTGTCGAACCATTCATCCTTCACTTCAGCCGCATAGTCGATGAGATAGGCGGCTTTGGCTCCATATTCGAGTGAGACCTCTACGAGTCGCACCGAGTTCGAGGAGTTCTTCGAACCTACGACAAGGACGAGATCGGCCTTTGGCGCGATCTCTTTGATCGCAACCTGGCGATTTTGGGTTGCGTAACAGATGTCATCGCTTGGGGGATCTTGTAGGTGCGGAAAGCGTTCTCGGAGGATTCGAACCGCTTCAAGGGTCTCATCGACGCTCAATGTGGTCTGTGAAAGCCAGGCTAACTTCTTACTCGGATCGACTTGCACCGTGCGCGCTGCATCGAGGCCATCGACAAGAGTGATGTGATCAGGCGCTTCACCTGAAGTCCCCTCGACCTCTTCATGACCTGCATGTCCGATCAAGAGGATCTGCATATCTTCTGCTGCGAAGCGCTTCGCCTCGTGGTGGACCTTGGTGACAAGCGGACAGGTGGCATCGATCGTCTTCAACTGCCTTGATGCCGCTTCAGCATGAACCGCTGGAGAGACACCGTGAGCGGAGAAGACGACGATCGAGCCCTCGGGTACCTCATCAGTCTCTTCTACGAAAATGGCGCCCCGCTCTTGCAACGTGGTGACCACATGCTTGTTATGGACGATCTCTTTCCGTACGTAGACAGGAGCGCCATAGAGGTCGAGCGCCTTCTCCACCGTCACAACTGCGCGGTCAACACCAGCGCAATAGCCTCGTGGAGCAGCAAGTAAGACCCGCTTGGACATAGTGCCATCCTATTAGGATCTCTGAATGCTCGAAACTTCGATCGACGCACCAGCACCTGTGAGAGTGATCTCGGAGGCGATCCGCGATTGGATCGGGAAGTTGGGGCCAATCTGGGTCGAAGGAGAACTCTCTCAAGTCGATGATCGCAAGGGATCGCAGATGATCTTCATGCGACTTCGTGACACCTCCTCGGATGTATCGATCTCACTCTCATGTCATCGCTCGGTTTTCCAAGCAGTCGCACCACTTCCGCAGAACGCGCGCATCAAAGTCTTCTCCAAGGTGAGCTTCTACATGGGCAATGGTTCACTCTCTCTCAATGCGCGCGAGATCCATCATGTCGGACTCGGTGAATTGCTCGCGCGATTGGAGATGCTCAAGAAGGCGCTCGCGGCAGAAGGACTCTTCGCTGCGGCACGGAAGAAGCCACTTCCTTTCCTGCCACGAAAAGTCGGCTTGATCTGCGGACGCAATAGCGCTGCTGAAAAGGACGTGGTGGAGAACGCGAAACGGCGCTGGCCGGCAGTCCAATTCGAGATCCGTGAGGTCGCAGTCCAAGGTTCTAACGCCGTCATCGAAGTGAGTGCCGCTTTACGTGAACTCGAGCAGATTGAAGATGTCGATGTAGTGATCATCACTCGCGGCGGTGGATCCTTCGAGGATCTCCTGCCCTTCTCCGATGAAGGTCTAGTGCGACTTGTCGCCGCATCTTCGAAGCCGATTGTGAGTGCGATCGGACATGAACAGGACACACCGCTTCTCGATCTGGTCGCAGACCTTCGTGCTTCGACGCCGACCGATGCCGCCAAGCGCGTCGTTCCTGATATTCACGAAGAGGTCGCACAGATCTCAGAACTCTCAGAGCGACTTGCTCGCGGTGTGCAGCGAAGGATCGAAAGTGAGTCAACGCTGATCGCAAACCTCTCCTCACGTCCTGTGATGCGAGATCCGATGCTCTTGATCACCCCAGAGATCGATT
>JBJTGO010000172.1:0-4306 GCA_046093985.1 Actinomycetota bacterium | reverse complement strand
TGCTGGAAACTGTGCTGGCTTCCCAACCGCAAATGCTTATTGGGCAGGTGGTGCAACCATTGGACTTGCGATCACCTTCGGTTACTTGGCGGGAAAACACGCAGCGGAAGGTAAATAGTCTTCGACCGAGTGTTCACGGTGAGTAGCCTTCAACTGTGAGTGGTGTCGCCAAGATTGCCGTGCTCGATTACGGATTCGGAAATATCCGTTCGGTCGAGCGAGCGCTTCAGAGAAGTGGAAGCGATGTCGCAATCACGAGCGACTTTGAATCTGCCATCAATGCGGATGGGCTCGTTGTTCCCGGAGTAGGTGCCTTCGGTCAATGTATGTCAGGGCTGAGATCGATCCGTGGTGATGAAGTCATCAGGGAGCGTTTGCGCAAGAATCGACCGACCTTGGGACTTTGTGTAGGGCTTCAAATCCTCTTTGAGTCGAGTGCAGAGAGTGAAGGCATCGATGGGGTCGCGATCTTCAACGAAAGAATCGAACGGATCGCTGCGCCGATCCTGCCTCACATGGGATGGAACCTCGTCAATACTCCCGCCAGTTCGATCCTCTTCGATGGGATTGAGCGAGAACGCTTCTACTTCGTCCATTCCTATGGAAGATTGCAAGGCGATGCATCGGAGAGAGCGGAATACCTTCCTTCCTGGAGCGAGCATGGAAGTCGATTCCTTGCAGCCTTGGAGTTCGGGTCCCTGAGCGCGACACAGTTTCATCCCGAGAAGAGTGGGGAAGCGGGGCTTCATCTCTTGGAGAATTGGGTCCGGTCCTTCCAATGAGATTCAGTGAGAGTTTATGAGAGGTAGTTCGGAGACGATGTCCCTACAACCCGCCCTCACCATCATCCCTGCCATCGATATCAAAGGTGGAAGAGCAGTCCGTCTCCATCAAGGGCGGGCTTCACAAGTCACCGATTATGGCGATCCAGTCGAGCGCGCCTACGAGTTCGAGCGAACGGGAGCGCGCTGGCTCCATGTCGTCGATCTTGATGCGGCTTTTGGCGATGGGAACAATCGCGCGATCATGGAATCGATCGTTGCGAATGTCGATATCTCGGTCGAAGTCTCCGGCGGAATTCGAGACTCTGATGCAGTCGCGAGAGCGCTCGAGACGGGTGCACATCGCATCACCTTAGGTACAGCTGCGGTCGAGGATCCGCTTTGGGCAGCGAAGATGATCGAGAAGTACGGCCACCGGATCGTGATCGGTCTTGATGTGCGAGATCGCATTGTTGCAACGCACGGTTGGACCAAGAGTGCCGGAGCGATGGCAGACTTGATCAAACGTTTCGACGATGCAGGGTGCCAGATGTACATGGTCACCGACATCTCCAAAGATGGCACTCTGACGGGACCCAATATCGAACTTCTCCGGGAGAGCGCGTCACTAACCTCAGGCTCCATCATCGCCTCAGGGGGCGTCGCATCACTCGATGACATCGCATCACTACGAGAGTTAGTGCCAGCGGGCGTGGAAGCGGTCATCATCGGTAAGGCTTTCTACGAGGGGTACTTCACCGTCTCAGAGGCCTGCGAAGTGGCAGAGCGTTCATGAGCGCGGAATCGTGGGGGACCACGACATTGGCTATTCGTGTCATTCCATGCCTCGATGTGAAGGACGGGCGCGTAGTCAAGGGAACTCATTTCACCGACCTTCAGGATGCGGGAGATCCGGTCGAGTTGGCGTTTCGATATGGCGCAGAGGGTGCAGATGAGTTGACCTTCCTCGACATCTCTGCGAGCGAGCAGGACAGGTCGACTATGGTCGAGATGGTCAAGAGGTGTGCCGAGCAACTCTTCATCCCTCTCACTGTCGGTGGCGGAATCAGATCGGTCGAGGACGTGGATCTTCTCTTGCGCGCTGGTGCGGACAAAGTCTCGGTGAATACCGCTGCGATCATGCGACCGGAGTTGATCAGCGAGATCGCATCGACGTTCGGGTCGCAAGTTCTTGTGATCTCCGTCGATGCCCGTCGAGAGCGCTCGCAATCAAGTGGTTTTGAGGTGACGACCCACGGCGGGAAGAAGAGCGCGGGGCGCGACGCTGTGGCCTGGGCGAAAGAGGCGAGTGAACGAGGTGCCGGAGAGGTACTTCTCAATTCGATGGATGCTGATGGAACCAAAGATGGCTTGGACCTGGAGATGATCTCAGCGTTTCGACAAACTCTAACGCTTCCTTTGATCGCAAGTGGTGGCGCAGGTAAGAGCGAGCACTTTCCGGCCGCAGTAGAGGCAGGCGCAGATGCCGTCCTTGCGGCGAGTGTCTTTCATTTCAACATCGTCACGATTGAGGATGCGAAGTCATCAATCTCAGCAGCGGGTCACACGATCAGAACCCACAGCTAGGGAGCGAAGTGAAACGAGATGAAGATGAGAAGTGAGAGTGGAGGCGTGCGAGTCGATGAGTGAGTTATTCATCAATCAAAGTGAATTGGAGGCGCTCACAGCGTCCTTCGTTGATGAGGGGACTCTCCTGCCGGTGATCGTGCAGGATGAGGCGAGCAAAGAAATCTTGATGTTGGCTTATCTCTCGCGAGAAGCGCTCGAGCTATCTCTTTCAACAGGGAGGGCGACCTATTACAGTCGAAGTCGCGGCGAGATCTGGATCAAAGGCGAGAGCTCCGGAAACCGGCAATGGATTCGATCCGTTTCCTTCGATTGTGATAGCGATGCTGTCCTCTTCCTAGTTCATCAAGAGGGCGTCGCCTGCCATACCGGTGAGCGGAGTTGCTTCCATCACAAGATCACGTAGGTAGCTCTTAGAGGTCGCGTCCTTTTCGAGCCCTCTCTATACTCGCACCATGCCAAAGACACCTCGTGAGAACCCCCGTGCAGCAAGACGCCATGATTCCCAGAAGGCGGAAGGTGACAAGGTCACTCGCTGGATTGTGATCAGCATGGTGGCGCTTGTCGTGATCACGGCGGGTGTGGTCAGTCTCTTCTCGCAACGCGGTGGCACCGATGAGGATCTCTCGTTGCTCGATAACTTCCCAGTCTCAGCACCACTGCAATCTGTGATCTCAGATGCAGATGACAAGGCGATCGTCTTCAACCAAGGCGCACCGATCAAGTTATCCATTTGGGAAGACTTCCAGTGCCCGGTCTGCCAGCAATTTGAAGTTGCGCTTGGCGGCTATGTCGAAGAATTAGTCAAGAGTGGTGAGGCAGAGGTCGCTTTCCATACCGCTTCCTTCTTAGGACCTGAGTCTCGTCGCGCAGCGAATGCAGGATTCTGCGCCGCGGATGAGGGCAAGTTCCTTGATTTCCATAAGGCGATGTATGTGATCCAATCTCCGGTTGAGAACTCTGGTTTCTGGAATCCAGATAACCTGGTTCGCATCGGAGAGAAGATCGGCATCAACTCTGAATCCTTCGCGACCTGTGTTCGCGACGATGCGAAGCGCGAACTCGTCGATACAGTCGCTGAGTCGATGGCCAAGTACGGCGTCGAAGGGACCCCGACTGTCTTCATCAATGGCAAAGAGTGGAAGCGTCAGTCGCCAACCTTCGATCTCGCTGAGTTCAAGAGCGCTGTAGAAGCAGCGAAGACCGAGTAGGTCGTGGAAGTGGCGATCCCACTCTCACTACCTTCTCCTGACTCGAATCTCCTCGAACTCGGTCCGCTCTCGGTCCGCTATTACGCACTCTCTATCATCTTGGGCGTTGTCGTCGCAGTGATGCTCGGCGGTCGCCGGGCAGTAGCGATGGGCGCGCCAAAGTCCTTAGTCAGTGATGTCGCAGTCGTTGCAGTTCCCGCCGGAGTCATCGGTGGTCGCATCTATCACGTGATCACGAGCCCCGATCAGTACTTCGGTAGCGGGGGAGACCCCATCTCTGCTCTTTATATCTGGGAGGGTGGACTCGGGATTTGGGGAGCGATTGGTCTCGGTGGCGTGGGTGCCTGGCTTGCATTTCGTTATTTGAAGAAGCGAAGTGATGTTGGAATCTCATTCGCACAATTCGCGGATGCGATCGCACCCGGCATCCTCTTTGCACAGGCAATCGGACGCTTTGGAAACTGGTTCAATCAAGAATTATTCGGTAAGCCCACAGAACTTCCATGGGCGCTCGAGATCGATCCTCGCTATCGCCCTCTGGGTTACAGCGAATTCGAGACATTCCATCCCACTTTCCTCTATGAAGCGCTATGGAGCACATTGGTGGCGATTCTCTTGATACGCCTCACCGCTCGATGTGCAACCCATCCTGGTCGCATCTTTGCGCTCTACGTCGCGCTCTATTCATTCGGTCGTCTCGCGATCGAGCAACTTCGTATCGATGAGGCAAATGAGATTTTCGGATTC
>JBJTGO010000171.1:0-15998 GCA_046093985.1 Actinomycetota bacterium | reverse complement strand
ATTCATAGACCTACCAGGTATTCAACATCACTTCAATGTGCCCGCAGCGAGTTTCGATCAAGAGATGTTCGAGAACGGATTGATGTTCGACGGCTCATCCATTCGCGGATTCCAATCGATCCATGAGTCGGACATGAAGTTGCTCGCAGCTCCCGAGACCGCTTACTTGGATCCATTCCGTAAAGAGAAGACTTTGATCATCACGCACTCGGTGCACGATCCGATCACCAACGAGCCTTACTCCCGCGATCCGCGAAGCATCGTCAAGAAGGCTGTCGACTACATGCGATCCACCGGGATCGCAGACACCGCCTTCTTCGCGCCAGAGGCAGAGTTCTATGTCTTTGATCGCATCCGATTCCTCACCGGCATGAACCAGGCCTTCCACCACATCGACTCTTACGAAGGCGCTTGGAACACTGGGATTGAAGAAGATGCCGATGGCACCCCTAACCGCGGCTATCGAACCAGAATCAAGGGTGGCTACTTCCCAGTCTCACCGACCGACCAATTCGCCGATCTCCGCGATGAGATGGTGATGAACCTCGAGCGAGTGGGACTCAATGTCGAGCGTGCACACCATGAGGTGGGAACCGCCGGTCAGATGGAGGTCAACTACAAGTTCAACGATGTGCTCCATGCGGGTGACGACTTGATGAAGTTCAAGTACATCATCAAGAACACTGCATGGCAGGCGGGAAAGACTGCGACCTTCATGCCTAAGCCACTCTTTGGCGACAACGGTTCAGGTATGCACTGTCATCAATCACTCTGGAAGGATGGCAAGCCGCTCTTCTACGGTGATGGTTATGCCGATCTCTCCGATATGGCTCGCTGGTACATCGGTGGACTTCTCAAGCACGCACCATCACTTCTCGCCTTCACCAATCCGACCGTCAACTCATACAAGCGTCTCGTCCCGGGTTATGAGGCTCCCGTCAATCTCGTCTACTCGGCAAGGAATCGAAGCGCTTGCATTCGAATCCCGATCACGGGAACCAGCCCGAAAGCAAAGCGCATCGAATTCCGATGCCCTGATCCATCGTCCAATCCCTACCTTGCCTTCGCCGCGATGCTTATGGCAGGTCTCGATGGAATCCAGAACAAGATCGAACCGCCGGCGCCCGTCGATAAGGATCTCTACGAACTCGAAGGTGATGAAGCAAAGGCGATTCCACAAGTTCCCGGATCCCTCGATGCAGTCTTGGACAACTTGGAGCGAGACCACGCATTCCTCACCAAGGGTGGCGTCTTCACTCCGGATCTGATCGACATGTGGATCAGTTGGAAGCGTGCACAGGAGGTCGACTATGTACGACTTCGACCACATCCTGCAGAGTTCGAGCTCTACTACGACATCTAAGAGTCGTTGCAAAATCTCCTAAGGTAAGGAAAGAAACCCTCTTGGTTTTCCAAGGGGGTTTCTCTTCATCTAGAGCCGATTACCTTTCGAGACGCGCAAGAAGAAGACTGCAAGCGTCGCCGAGATAAGACTTCCCACCAGAATTCCGATCTTTCCTGCTGCGAGGGCTCCGCTTCCATCTGTGAAAGAGAGCTCAGCAATCAGGAGCGAGACGGTGAAGCCGATCCCTGCCAAGAGGCCAACACCGAATAAGTCTGCCCACTTCAAGTTCTCGTTGAGTTTGGCGGAGGTGAAGCGAGTCAGTATGTATGTGGCGAGCAAAACTCCGATCGGCTTTCCTACGACAAGACCTGCGATGACAGCGACGGAGATGGGCTGCGCGATCGTCTCGACTCCCAGTGCCCGGAGGTCAACGCCCGCAGCGGTGAAGGCGAAGAATGGAACTGCGATACCAACTGAGATAGGACGGATGCGAAGTTCGGCAATCTCTGCAGGCGATGGATTGCCATCCTTACCCTTCAAGCGGGTCAGTAGGGCGATAAGGACACCGGCAACGGTTGCATGGACACCTGATTGGTAGGTGCTCCACCAGATCACTAAGGCAAGTGGAACCATCAGATACCAGCTCGTCAGACCCATCCTTTGCAAAAGCGCATAGAGAGCGAGTAGCGCGATGGTGAGAGCGATGAAGAGCAGATCCGTCTTCTCGGAGTAGAAGAGAGCGATGATCGTGATTGCGCCGAGGTCGTCGACCACTGCAAGAGCAAGCAAGAAAGCGCGTAACTCGAGTGGTAAGCCCCTACCTGCGACAGCAAGCACTGCAAGTGCGAAAGCGATGTCGGTGGCAACAGGAATAGCCCAACCATCGAGGGCGCCACTCTCCCCGCGCACCACTGCGAGATAGACGAGCGCCGGCACGATCATCCCGGAGATGGCCGCCACGATGGGAACGATGGCTTGCTTTCGTTGCGCGAGGGAACCATGAGTGAACTCATGCTTGAGTTCCAACCCGGCGACGAAGAAGAAGATGGCAAGGAAGGCATCCGCAGCCCAATGGGCGATGGTTAGATTCAATCCGACGGATTCGAGGCCGATCTTGGTCGAGCGGAACTCCGCGTACCAATCGCCTAAATTCGAATTGGCGATGACGAATGCGACGACTCCCGATATGAGAAGGAGTGCCCCGCCGAATGTCTCATCTCTGAGTACACGAAGTAGCCAACGTTGCTCACGAGGAGTGTCGATTGGCTCGAATGCATCATGGCGCGTGGACTCTTTGGTCATCGGGTAAATGTACTCAATGGGCCTTGGCATAGACTCAACAAGTGTCCAGCTTCACTGCCCAACCTGTGATCATTGCGATTCAGAATGGTCCTGATGTCCCACTCAATCTCGTAGGTAAGTGGTTGGCAGAAGCGGGCTTCGACCTTCGCACCATCCACGCTTACGCTCATCAGCCGCTACCAACAAACGTCGAATCACTTCAAGAATTGCTTGGGAATGATCATCTCATCGCGATCATTCCGCTCGGTGGATCGATTGGAGCGCTTGACGACGCGAATGCGCCTTGGCTCCCGGGAGAACGAGCACTTCTCAAGGATGCGGTAGAGAGAGGAGTCCCAGTCTTGGGTCTCTGCCTTGGTGCCCAACTTCTCGCCGCGAGCATTGGTGGTGAAGTGTCGCGCGCTCCCAAGCCTGAGATCGGCATTCACAAAGTCTCTATCACGGATTCTGAGGATCCGATCTTTGGATCCCTTTCGAAAGTCGAAGCGGTACCCGCTATCCAATGGCATCAAGATATGGTCGCGACGTTGCCGACATCCGCAACGACAATCGCATCATCGGCGAACTGTCAGAATCAAATCTTCCGCATCGACGGTATCCACTACGGACTCCAATTCCATCCCGAAGCTGATCCAACGATTATCCGGATGTGGGAGAAGAAGGCAGACGAGGCTTACCAGAGATCTGAGCGTCGTGTTGGTATTGCAGAGGAGGTTGCTGCCCACATGGCAACGCTCGAGTCCATCTGGAGACCAGCAATCAAACGCTGGGCGGAGATGGTTCTCTCGAAAGGCGCGACTCAACCCAAACAACCAACGCCACACCAGTGATCACCACGATGGCTCCGAAGAAAAGTGTGATGGAGAGGACTTCATCGAGGAAGATCGTCCCCAAGGCAATCGCGACAACTGGATTGACATAGGCATACGTTGCAATAAGACCTACCGGCGCGTTCTGTACCAACCATAGATAAGCGGTGTAGGTCGCTATGGAGCCTACAAGCACGAGGAAGATCCAACCGAGCCATGATTGCAACGTTGCATCTAAGAAGTCGCCGAGATCCTCCCCAACCATGAATCCGACACTTGCCATCGAGATTCCACCAAGCAGCATCTGATAGCCGGTGACGATCAAAACGTTCTTTGGTAAGCCAAGCCTTGGCGCGATATATGTACCAATAGCCCAGCCGAAGTTTCCGACCATCACCATCAACATCCAGAAGATGTGGGCCCCGTTATTGGGTTTGCTCAATTCAGGCTGGAGCAGGATTCCAACTCCGATGAATCCGATCACGATTCCAAGCCAACTCAATGGCGAGGACTTGGCCCCGTCGATCACTTTGAAAATCGCGATCCACAGTGGGAGGGCAGCGATCAAGAGGGCAACCATGCCGGTAGGCACTTCGTTGTACTGCGCCATCGCAACCATTCCAAGCCCCATGCCGAGCAGGAGCGCGCCGAGGAGTGCCATCGCGAGAATCTGGCGTTTTGTGACGAGCAGGAAGCGCGGACCGTATCTGAGGGCGAGCGCGAGAAGCATGATCACTCCGGCAGCGAAGAATCGGATACCCATGGCGAGGAGCGGAGGCATGGAGCGGATCGCGTATTCAATGCCGAGGTAGGTGGAGCCCCAGACCAGATAGACCACCCAGAGCGCACCCCAAATCCGGGCACGGGAGGGTGAGGTCATGCGCTCAACCTATTCCAGAGTCACACGCATAAACCGCCATCCTTTCGCAGATGCAAATCATTTGCATTAGACTCCCCCCATGTTCGCGCCCCTGCTCCATATCCCTGACGGCTTTATCAATGTGCCCACCTCCATCCTCTTCGCACTTCTCTCGGTGGTGGGAATTGCAATCGCGCTAAAAGGCGCGAAGGGTGAGCTCGACGATAAGACAGCTCCCCTTGCAGGCCTGACTACCGTCTTCATCTTCGCAGCACAGATGATCAATTTTCCCGTCGCAGCCGGAACGAGCGGTCACCTCCTTGGTGGAGCACTTGCTGCCATTCTCATCGGCCCCTACGCGGCAACCCTTTCGATCACGATCGTTCTATTACTACAAGCGCTTCTCTTCGCTGACGGTGGATTGATCGCCTCCGGGCTCAATGTCTTCAATCTCGCCCTCATCGGAGTCTGGGGAAGTCATCTCATATTCCTTATTGTGCGAAAGGTCTTGCCGAAGCGAAAGAACCTCATTCCGGTAGCGGGATTCATCGCTGCCTTGATCCAAGTTCCTCTTGCTGCCACATCATTCGTCATCCAATACGCGATCGGCGCAGAATCGACCATCCCGGTAAGCACCGTCTTCACGGCGATGCTCTCGACGCATCTTTTGATCGGGATTGGTGAAGCGCTCATCACCGCCTTCACTCTCTCAGCAGTACTTGCAACTCGCAGCGATCTCGTCTTCGGATGGAAGAAGATTGCACCCAAACTTGAGATCAAGAAGGTGCATTCATGAAGGTCTTCCTAGAGAACAAGTTCCTCCTCGCCGGCTTATTCGTCTCACTCGCAGTAGCAGGTTTCCTCTCCTACTACGCCTCATCTCACCCAGACGGACTCGAGAAGGTCGCAGAAGATAAAGGTTTCCTTGATACCGCGAAGGATTCAGTCAACTCCGGAACGCCTCTCGCTGACTATGGCATCACCGGTCTTGATAACGAGAGATTGAGTGTTGGCCTCAGCGGAGTCATTGGAGTCTTCGTGACTCTGATCGTGGCATTCGTCATCTTCAAAGTCATCGCCAAGAAGGGCAAGTAGAAATCAACTTTCCAGTCAAGGCGGAGTCGCATGCCCATGAACACCACCATCATGGCCATGACGCAGGAGAGCGCCTCTACATTCATGGGCATAGCCCGGTTCACCGGCTACCAGCAGAGCTGAAGATTCTCGCTCTTCTCGCGTTCCTTCTTGTTGTCGTCACTACGCCCATTACTCATCTCTTCAGTTATCTCACCTACTTCACTTTGATCATCGCTGTAATCCTGATTGCAAAACTTCCTCTTCTAACTGTCTTCAAGCGTTCGCTGATCGAGATTCCCTTCGTGCTCTTTGCCGTACTGATGCCCTTCTTTGGAAGTGGAGAGAGCTATGCGATAGCCGGCTTCACGCTCTACCGTGAGGGGATCCTTGCTGGAACAGCCATCGTTGCGAAAGGAACACTTGGCGTACTGGGCGCCATCACTCTCTCATCCACATCGACTGCGCGAGAGATCCTTCGAGGTCTCGAGAGACTCAAACTCCCCGCCTTGATGGTCAACATCGCTTCCTTCATGCTCCGATACATCAATGTGGTCACAGATGAGATGGAACGCATGCGGATAGCCCGAGCCTCACGCGGCTTCGAAGCGCGTGGGATCAAAGATTGGCGCATCCTGGCAAGTGTGGTTGCCACACTCTTCCTCCGTTCCTATGAACGCGGTGAGCGGGTTCATCTCGCGATGCTTTCGCGCGGTTTCACAGGAATCTTGCCGCGTACTCCCGATGCTCCCCCAACCCGCAATCAATACTTCCAGGTACTCGCGCTGCCACTCATTGCGCTGATTACTTCTCTCTTCGAAAGGGTTGCGCTCTGATGTCATCTACGCCAGCACTCGCTGTGAAGGATCTAGCCTTCGCATACCCGGATGGTCATCAAGCACTCTTTGGTGTCAACCTCAACGTTGCGCCTGGTGAACGCCTTGCCCTCTTAGGTCCTAATGGCGCAGGAAAGACAACGCTCGTGATGCATCTCAATGGAATCCATGGCGCACAACACGGTTCTGTCGAAGTGGATGGTATGAGGATCGACGTCACCGACAAGGCTGCTCTCAAGGAGATTCGATCCAGAGTGGGTCTTGTCTTCCAAGATCCAGACGATCAGTTATTCATGCCGACAGTTTTCGAGGATGTTGCCTTCGGACCGAGGAATATGGGAGTTGCGCCTGCTGAAGTAGAGGAACGCGTGGCTTCAGCACTTGCTCGGGTTGGGATGGCTCAGTTTGCCGATCGACCACCTCATCATCTCTCATTCGGGCAACGAAGACGGGTTGCCGTCGCGACCGTCTTGGCCATGAACCCTTCGATTCTCGTATTGGATGAACCCTCATCGAATCTTGATCCAGCAAGTCGGCGCGAGCTTGCCGAGATCTTGACTGACTTACCGATCACTCTGCTGATGGTCACTCACGATCTGCCCTTTGCCTATGAACTCTGTGAGAGATCAGTGATCCTGGCTGAGGGAACGATCGTCTCCGATGGTGGAACCGGTGAGATTCTTCGCGACACTTCGCTACTGGAACGCTACCGGTTGGAACTACCTAAGGGCTTCGTTCTGTAACTCGATCCTTCTCCTAATCTAAGAAGAAGTCGAGCAAGAAATCCTTGGTCCCAGGGACGACTGCATACTTGTCAAGATCAGTGATCCCTTCACTCGCCAGTACCTCATCATCGACGAAGAAGTTTCCAGTGCATTCACTGCTGGGGCGATTGAGGATCACATAGGCAGCATCGGCGAGTATTTCTGGCTTTCGACAGAGGTTGGTATCGATTCCGGGAATCATCTGAAGCGCTGCAGTATCGATTGCTGTCCTTGGCCAGAGTGCATTGACTGCGATGCCATCTCGCTTGAACTCGGATGACATTCCCAGCACGCACATGCTCATCCCATATTTCGCCATCGTGTACGCAACGTGATTCTTGAACCAATGCGCCTTCATCGACAATGGCGGTGAGAGGGTCAAGATATGAGGGTTCCTCCCCCGCTGAGCGCTCTCTCGAAGATGCGGGATGACTGCTTGAGAGGTCAGGAATGTTCCCCGCACATTGACATCGAACATCAAATCGAAACGCTTAGCCGGAGTCGACTCTGTGTTGGTGAGATTGATCGCGCTGGCATTATTGATAAGGATGTCGAGCCCGCCGAACTCCGCGGCAGCTTGCGCTACCGAGGCTGTTATCTGATCCTCATCGCGAAGATCGCATTGGATAGGAAGCGCTTGACCCCCGGCAGCCTCGATCTCCTTTGCCGCGCTAAAGATGGTTCCAGGCAATTTGGGATGCGGGTCGGTCGTCTTGGCGGCAATCGCAATCTTTGCTCCGTCCGCTGCAGCCCTAAGAGCGATCGATAGCCCGATACCGCGCGACCCTCCTGTGATGAAGATTGCCTTATCGCGCAAGGTAGCCATTTCGACCTTTCCTCTCTACTTACTCTTCTTCATCAAGAAACTCATGAATGCGTTTTGGGCTTCTTCGCTGGTGAGGGCGCGTTGGAAAAGCTCCCCTTCAGCGTTCATGATCACATTGAGCCGCTCGTGATCGGGACTCTTCATCAACTGTTTCGCTTGAACGAGGGCGTTCGGAGGCTGTTCTGCAACGAGGAGTGCGACTTCATGAGCACGCGCCTTGGGATCGTCAGCAACCTCATTGATCACGCCCCACTCCATCGCCTCATGGGCCGTGAATTCCCTGCCCATGAGCAAGAGTTCAGCAGCGCGGCGATGACCTAGGTTCTTGGGAAAGAGATAGCTGGAGCCGAACTCAGGGACAAGACCAAGATTGACGAACGGCATTCGAAATCGTGTGGTCGGCGAGGCATAGGCGAAGTCACAATGCATGATCATCGTGCTGCCAATACCAACGGCATTCCCTTGTGTGGCGGCGATGAGAACCTTTGGAAACTCATGAGCGGCTTTGATGAATTGCCAAACCTCAGAACCATCCTCAAGCGGTGGATTGTTCAAGAAGTCAGAGATGTCGTTGCCAGCGGTGAAGTGATCACCATTGGATTGGATGACGACCACCGATTGCTGCGGATCCACTGCGGCCGCATTGATGGTTTCAGCCAAGGTCTTGTACATCGCCCGAGTGATCGCGTTCATCTTCTCAGGTCGATTGAGGGTGATCGTGGTGACAGGGCCTGAATGCCCGATGACGACCTCGCTCATAGCCTCATCCTACTTTTGGTCGAATGATGAGCAAGTAAACCTTTTCCAAGAGAGTCGCCCTATCTGGCGATAGTTCCGGCGATGAACTCTTCGGTGCGATCGTGAGCGACTTCGTCACTGTATTGCTCTGGTGGCGACTTCATGAAGTAGCTCGACGGTGACAGAAGTGGGCCACCGATGCCTCGATCTAATCCGATCTTGGCGCAACGGAGCGCATCGATGATCACGCCTGCTGAGTTTGGTGAATCCCATACCTCGAGTTTGTACTCGATATTGAGTGGGACATCACCGAAGGCACGACCTTCCATGCGAACGTATGCCCACTTGCGATCGTCAAGCCATGGGATGTAATCCGAAGGTCCGATATGAACATTGCGATCTTCCATCTCATAGTCGAGCTGTGAGGTCACGGATTGCGTCTTCGAGATCTTCTTTGACTCGAGGCGATCTCGCTCCAACATATTCTTGAAGTCCATGTTTCCACCGACATTGAGCTGATAGGTGCGATCGATGTAGACGCCACGGTCTTGAAAGAGCTTGGTCATGATGCGATGTGTGATGGTGGCGCCAACTTGGCTCTTGATGTCGTCGCCAACGATTGGCACGCCAGCTTTGGTGAACTTCTCAGCCCATACTGGATCTGAGGCGATGAAGACTGGGAGAGCATTGACGAAGGCCACTTTGGCATCAAGCGCACACTGCGCATAGAACTTGGTCGCCTCCTCGGATCCCACCGGCAGATAGCAGATCAAGACATCGATTCGCTCGTCTTTGAGGGCCTTGACGACATCAATCTCGGGAGCTGTGGATTCCTTGATGGTCTCCTTGTAGTAACGACCTAGACCATCGAGAGTCTTACCGCGCTGAACCGTGATGCCCGTCTTGGCGACTTCAGCGAACTTGATGGTGTTGTTCTCACTCGCCCAGATTGCCTCTGCGAGATCGAGGCCGACCTTTTTTGCATCGACATCGATTGCAAGGACGAACTTGATGGAGTCGATGTGGTACCCGCCGAGGACAGGATGCATCAAACCTGGGATCTCCTGGTCAGCTGCGGCATCCTTGTAGTAGGTCACGCCCTGGACGAGGGAGTTGGCACAGTTGCCTACACCCACGATTGCGACGCGAATCTCCTTGGAACTGGTCACGACGACTTCCTTTCGCTCTTGATCATCTCTTCAAGCCAAGCGATCTCTCGCTCAGCAGTCTCCAACGAGTGACGGCGCCACTCGAAGAAATAACGGTCCATGCCGATCGGATCTCGGTTGAGTTCCTCCTTGAGAAGCGCGACCTTCTCGCGGAGCCTGGTCAACCGCCCTTCCATGATTCGAACTCTGTTACTTGCCGAAGTCGGGCTGAAAAATGCAAAGCGGATTCCAAAACTCTCATCTCCCCAGGCTTCGGGCCCAGCCCCCTCTGCCATCTCGGCGAAGTGGCTCTTACCCGCCTCTGTAATCGCGTAGACGATTCTCGAGCGACGCGAGAGGCCACCACGCTCTCCGAGCGCTGCCTCAGCGATCAGTCCGCCCTCCAGGAGGCGTCGTAGCGCCGTATACAGGACTGAGAAGGAAAGGGCTCGGAACGGACCATAGATCGCCCCGATTCGCTTTCGGAGTTCGTAGCCATGGAGAGAGTTCTGGGCAAGGAGGCCTAGGAGCGCGAACTCCAAAGACTCGCCTCGCGACTTCATCTCATCTCCCTTGCGACTGAGCTACCGATATATCGTTTCGATATATCGCGCCGAAACATAACTGACGGGTAACCCTGAGGCAAATCGGCGCGCCCTCACGGTTACTTCTCAGTCGCCATTTACCTTCTTCCTTTAGAGCCCGGCGCTTCTTTCGAGCCGAGCTTCGCAGGAGGGCTTTACGTCTCGACCGGCCTTCGCTGCCCACCCTCAAAGGTAAGGAGAGAACCCCAGGTGAGCCTCTTCACATGGAAAATGCACGGCGATGGCAAGTCCATCGCACCCGGCGCGGTCGTCGCACCGGATGAGCGCCTCTCATGGCCTCGCTCCATCGGCATCGGTGCACAACACATCGCAGCGATGTTCGGTGCCACATTCCTTGTCCCGTTGATCACGGGTCTTCCTCCAGCGACCACGCTCTTCTTCTCCGGAATTGGAACGATTCTCTTTCTCTTGATCACAAAGAACCGAGTACCGAGCTATCTCGGCTCTTCGTTCGCATTCCTCGGCCCCATCGCGGCAGCAGTCGCTGGTGAAGGCGGAATGGCCGCCGCTCTTGGTGGCGTCGTTGCGACTGGTGTCCTGCTTGTGATCGTAGGTCTCGTTGTCAAAGCAGCGGGTGCCAATTGGATCAACTGGTTGATGCCTCCGGTCGTCACCGGAACCATCGTCATGGTGATCGGTTTCAACCTCGCAAGCGTCGCTTACAACAAGGCGTGGTTCGGTCCAGAGACTGTCGGACAGAATCCTGGAAATCTTCAGGTTGGTCCGATGCTTGGCATCATCACTTTGGTCTCGATCGCACTCATCGCCGCACTCTCTCGTGGATTCTTGGGTCGAATCAGCATCTTCGCGGGTCTGGTCATCGGTTATGTCGTCGCTCTCCTCATGGGTGATGTCAACACTGACGGAATCACCGCGGCGAAGTGGGTCGCGCTTCCCGATTTCACGACACCGACCTTCAATGTCAGCGCCATCCTCCTCTTCGTACCTGTCGTTCTTGTCTTGATCGCTGAGAACGTCGGTCACGTCAAGGCAGTTGCCGCGATGACAGGACAGAACCTTGATGACCAGATGGGTAATGCCCTTCTCGGTGATGGTCTTGCTACCACCCTCGCTGGCGCTGGTGGCGGCTCTGGAACCACTACCTACGCAGAGAACATCGGTGTTATGGCTGCAACGAGGGTTTACTCGACCGCTGCCTATTACATCGCCGGTGTCGGCGCGGTTCTTCTGGCGCTCTCACCTAAGTTCGGTGCAGTCCTCAGTGCAACCCCTGCCGGCGTCCTTGGCGGAGCGAGCCTTGCTCTCTTCGGCATGATCGGAATCCTCGGCGCCAAGATCTGGATCGAGGCGAAGGTCAACTTCGCAGATTCGACCAACATCTTGGTAGCGGGCTCTGCAGTGATCATCGGTATCGCTGATGTCTCCTTCACATGGGGCGACTACACCTTCAACGGAATCATCAATGCGACCGTAGTGGCCGTGGTCGGCTATCGCGTCTTGCATTCGATCTCCAAGTCGAGAGGTACAACTCTCGACAGGTAACAAATCGATCGCTCACGACCCCCGGTCTCTGATGAGCCGGGGGTCGTGCGTTTCTGCGAGCGATTGTCAGTATCAAGGGGCAGAATCACTCCCGTCCAAATAAACGACCCGAGCTCAATGCGGGTGCTCCTCAAGGTATGGTGAATCGAATGTCAGAAATCAAACAGAACGGCAAGAAGGCTAGAGAATTCATCTCTCCAAGTGACCTCACATTCTCATGGAATGACTGTCATCGCTGTCTCTGGCTCTACTACAACTACGGCCTGAAGAACCCGAGCTTTATGCCCTTGGTCGGCGATCTCGCCGACATGCAGGAGAGGTACTTCGATGGCGCCTCCTCACATCACATGGATCCAGGAATCCCAAAAGGAAAAGTCCTAGATCGTGGAAAGTTCGTCGTCTCTAAGCCGATCGAAGTCGATGGCGTGGCGAGTAAGTTCGCAATCCGTGGCAAGTACGACATCTTGATGGAATTCGAAGATGGCTCCTACGGCGTCATCGACTGCAAGTTCCAAGCGCGCGATACAGATAAGAGTGACTTCTACGCGCCTCAACTTGAAGCTTATGCCTTTGCACTGGAACACCCAGCCCAAGGAGAACCAAGACGAGTGACATCACTCGGTCTCTTCGTTTGGTCTCTCGTGACGCCACGCGGTAACGCTGACTCTGGATTCGGTCTTCAGTTGAAGAGTAGTTGGCGCCCGATTGAGAGGAATCCAGAAGGGCTACAACAGAGATTGACCGAGTTCATCACCATGGTCTCCGCACCAGTCAAGAGCGCACAAGGATGCGAACACTGTCGCTACATCACAGAGAGACGCGAGATCCTCGGAAGCGAGTGAGGACTATTCCTCGTCGTCATTGACATCTTCGCCGCGAGCCAACCGTTCCTTAGCAACCGTGGCATAGACATCGACATACTCTTGTCCGGAAAGTTTCTGTAGCGTTGCCATGATTTCATCTGTCACTCGTCGCAGGACCAGCGGGTTGTCAGAATCACCTGCGCCGGAGAAATCCAACGGTTCACCGAAGACCATCGCAACCTGACGCAAATTCGGGATTACCTGCCCAGTCGGTTGGATCTTGTCGGTGTGGAACATGGCCACCGGAACCACGACAGCTCCAGATTCGATTGCAAGACGAGCGATGCCGGTTCGTCCTCGATAGAGGCGTCCATCAGGACTGCGGGTTCCCTCTGGGTAGATTCCGAGACAATCGCCTTCAGCCAAGACTCGCAGACCAGTATCGATGGCTGCTTCGCTTCGCGCGCCACCGGAGCGATCTACCGGTACTTGTCCGAGCGCATGGAAAGTGATCTTCTTCAAGAAACCTTTGATACCAGGAGAGGTGAAGTACTCGCTCTTGGCTAGGAATGTAACTTTCCTCGGAACAACCAAAGGCATGAAGATGGAATCGCTGAAAGAGAGATGATTTGAAGCGATGATCACTGGACCGACTGTCGGGACATTCCGCAGACCCGTCACCTTGGGTCGGAAGAAGATCATCAAGATCGGCGAGAGGAATGCCTTCAGTAAGGTGTAGGCCAAGATGGTCGGACTCAACTACGCCTCCATCACGAATTGAAGACATCAATGAAGTCGTAATCTTACCTCCATGACTCTGCGCTGGGGAATCATCGGACCTGGCGCAATCGCCCGCGTATTCGCCTCTGATCTCGCGATTCTCGACCCTTCGCAGAAAGATCACCGCATCAGCGCAGTTGGCTCACGCGACGTTGTGCGCGCTGCGCAATTCGCCAAGGAGTTCGGCATCAAAGAAGGCTTCGGAAGTTACTCGCAAGTTCTCACCTCATCAAAGGTCGACATCATCTATGTCGCGAATGTGCAGAGCGCTCATCATCGCGTTGTGATGGAAGCCCTCGATGCCGGAAAGCATGTTCTCTGCGAGAAACCATTCACTCTCAACGCTTCGCAAGCGCGTGAGATCTTCACCTACGCAAGGTCTCGTGGCCTCTTCGTCATGGAAGCGATGTGGACCAGGTTTCTTCCTCACATCATCAAGATCCTCGAATTGATCGAGGACGACGCAATTGGAGAGCCACATTTCGTGATTGCCGACCATGGTCAATCGGTCTACGGTAAGAAGAATCATCGACTTCTCGATCCCGCGAAAGGTGGCGGCGCGCTCCTTGATCTAGGCGTCTACCCGATCACTCTTGCTCATCTTCTCTTCGGTCTGCCGCAAGAGATCTCTGCTGCTGCAAGTTTCACAGAGCGAGGCGTCGACAACGATGTATCGATACGCCTTGGGTTTGATGGAGGGAGAAGTGCGACCCTTCACACCACCATCGACTCGGTCACTGCAACCAGAGCGACAATTGCCGGCCGTAAAGGAAGGATTGAGATCGATCGAAGCTTCTATGCGCCGACAGGGTTCACGCTCTTTAGTGACGATGGAAGCCATCTACGGTTTGACAATCCGCTCACTATCCCCGGTTATGTCGGAATCGGCGAACAAGTGAAGGAAGTAGCACGGGCGATTGGCGCGGGTGAGATTGAATCCCCCATGCGTACACACCAAGCAACGCTTGATGTCATGACCATCATGGATCGGATACGAGGAGAGATCGGCCTACGCTATCCGGGCGAGATCAGCGACACCGACGATTCCAGCTTCATTTCCTAACTTTGCAGCAACCAGGTCAGGCATCGCATGGGATGAACGCATCGGTGAGTTCTTTCTTAGGCTTGTCCTGATGGGTTCCAGAAGTATCTCCCCAGCATCAATCACTCCACCGCCAATCACCACTCGTTCTGGATCGATGATCGACGAGAAGCCAGAGATCGCGTAGCCAAGCCAATCTCCTATCTCGTTGAAGGCTGCGAGCGCGATTGCATCACCCTCTTCAGCAGCTCGTGTGATCTGTGGCCCTTCGATTCCATCCAACGTTCCATCGCCGAGCGAGAGAATTTTGGAACCCAAGGCTGGCGATGCCTCAATTGCCTTCCTCACAAACCTTCGCAACGAATTTCCGGATGCATACTGCTCGAGACATCCGCGCATGCCACAACCGCAGATCTCACCATTAGGGATGACAGGAACATGCCCAATCTCTCCGGCAGTTCCAAAGGCTCCGATCAAGAGTTTGCCATCGATGATGAGTCCACCACCAATTCCAGTACCGACGGTGACCATCACCATGGGATCTGCGCCGACACCAGCGCCAAAGCGGAACTCCCCCCATGCTGCGCAATTCGCATCGTTTTCAAGATGGATGACAAGGCCCGTAGCCCGCTCCAATTCATCGTGAACGGCAAGACCTTTCATGTTCGCGATGTTCGGATTGGTCTCCATGCGTTTTCGATCCTTCGAGATGAATCCGGCAAGGGAGACACCCACCGATCCAACTTTGTGACGTGATGCTAAGGATGATGCGACTTCTGCGATTCGCTCGATCGTGACCATCCCACCCTGGGCTGGTGTATCGCGCCGCTCGCGATCAATGATCGAGCCAGAACTATCAACAACTCCGCCGATGATCTTGGTGCCACCAATATCGATGCCAATCGCAAGGTCATCCACCGAACTCAACCCTCCGCGTGGCTCTTGAGTTTGGCCAGCTCTTGATCGATCGTCGCCTGCTCCTGCTTCTTTCGCATGATGTCGGGAACCGGCATCGAGAGCGCGACCTTCAACTTGTAACTCACCTCAGTGGTATCGCTATCGAGCGACTTGAGTGTGAAGACCCCACTCATCTCCGTGAGAAGTCCGGCATCCTCCAAAGTGAAGGAGATTTCGTCAGGCGCTTTGCTCCAGTCATAGTCGAGCGAGACCCTGTCCTTGAGGACTCCCGCTTCGACCTTGAGATTGGCCTTGGTCGGATTACCAGAACTGTCACGCTCACCGACCTCGACCGACTTGATGCTCGCTGACCACTGGGGGTAGCTGTCGAGATCCTTGAGAATGGAGAAGATGGCCTCGGCCGATGCGTCGATTGTTGCGGTACCTACTGAATAGTCGCTCATGAGGGGAAGGCTACCGAAGAGTTACTTCCCTCTCCCCTTTTTAATGCTCTCCGGCTACCTTTTGCCCATGACTATGACCGCCTCCGCACCTTCATCAAAGACCGAATTCACGACGATGGCCATCGTCCCACCAGCGACGACCGGCAATCTGACCAACCTTGTCGCCGAACGCGCATGGTTCGAACCAGAGCGAGTGATGCTCT
>JBJTGO010000170.1:0-2367 GCA_046093985.1 Actinomycetota bacterium | reverse complement strand
ATCCATTCCTGCTCGTTCTAGCATGCGAATCTCTGCTTGCAACCTCGGTCCGATGGGATTGAGGTCTGCACCCGTTGCGATTTTCACCCCTGCTTCGATACAGGCTTTTAGGGACTCTGCATGTCGTTTCGCAGATTCTTGCGCACGGCTCCTTGCATGCTCAGGCCACCCGTCTCGCTCCATCATCTCCCAGTCGTGAGTCACTCCGATTGTGGGAACGAACCATGTTCCATTCTTTGCCATCGCTGCCGCTGCCCGTTCATCAAGTGCGTAGCCATGTTCGATCGACTTTCCACCCTTGTTCGCGAAGTACTCAGCTATACGAGCGCCGCCACAATGCGCTGCTACCGGTATCGACTTATTGTGCGCGATCTCAAGGACTGCATCGATCTCTTCGAAAGTGAATTGGCTGTCTTCGACCGTCTCGTGTTCACTATAGAGGCCACCCGTGAGCATCAATTTGATCCAATCGACGCCCATCTCGATGAGGCGTCTCGCAACTTTTCGCATCTCATCTGGACCATCTGCTGCCCACTCCCACTCGAGCTCAAGTGCTCGCTTGGGATACGTGGTGCCGTGACCACCTGTTACGCGAAGTCCAGGTCCGCCGGAGCGGATGACGGGACCATGGAAGAGACCTTCGGCAAATGCCTTCTGCCACTCCAAGTCGATCTCGTTCGCCTCTGAGACAGTTCGTGTACCGGTGACTCCAAACTTCAGAGCATCCATGAGGTTTTCACCTGCTCGGATGGTGCGCTTGGCTGGATTCTCGAAGTACCCCTCGTTCTTCGGGTCATACATGAGACTGCCGGGATGTGAGTGGCAATCCCAGAGACCGAACATCACAGTCAATCCGCTCGCATCGATGATCTCCGGAGACTTTAGTTGTGAACTTTCTACGAAGCGACCGTCACTCACGGCGATATCTGCGGGGGAGAGCTCTCCGTTCTTCGTGTCTAGAAAGGCTCCACCTTTGAAGAGGTATTCCATCATCCGATTCCTTCCAGGATCTCATTGATACGAACGCATGAAACCTCTCGTCCGGGCGAGATGACTTCCTGCTTTAGGGTTGCAGTAGAGCAGTTATCACGTGCAAACGTACAACGCGGAGCAAAAGGACATCCATCATTAGGTACTTCTTCCTTACGGAACTTAGTGAGATCAAGGCCGGTTCCATGTCGACTCAATGAGGAAGCAGAGAGCAGGGCTCGCGTGTAGGGATGGGCAGGATGATTGAAGATCTCATCGGTTTCGGCGATCTCGCAGATCGTTCCGGCATACATGACAGCGATCCGATCCGAGATATGGCGAACAACCTCGAGATCATGGCTGATGAAAAGGAGCGCGACCCCTAGTTTCTGCTGTACTTCAAGGAAGAGATTGATGATCTGGGCCTGTACTGAGACATCGAGTGCTGATACAGCTTCATCACAGATCAGGAGTTGTGGATTGACGGCGAGAGCACGCGCGATGTTGACACGTTGCAACTGACCGCCAGACATCTGATGCGGATAGCGATCGAAGTACTCGCGTCCAAGTCCGACTTGTTCGAGGAGTTCGAGAACGCGCTCCTTCCGGGAAGTGCGATCTCCGATCCCATGGACGATGAGTGGCTCTTGTATCGACCAACCCATGGTGCGCCGTGAGTTGAGAGCGAGGAGCGGCTGTTGAAAGACGGGTTGGACTTTGCGTCGATAGGAGCGGGGATCGTCATGAAGCAGTCTCTTCAACGAGTTCCCCTCGAAGAGGATCTCCCCAGAATCTAAGCTCTCAAGGCCCAGTGCGATGTTGGCAATCGTCGACTTTCCAGATCCAGACTCTCCGACGAGACCAAGGACCTCACCGGCATTGATCTCAAGAGTGACATCGCGGCATGCCTTCACTTCGCCGTTCTTGATCGCGAAAGTCTTGTTGATCTGATCCAGTTTGAGTAACGAACTCATCTCTGCACCTCGATCAAGGTGGAGGAATCCTCGTGGCGATGGCAAGCAACCGATCCACTCATCTTTGAAATCAGGGTAGGCATCGCCGTCTGACAGAGATCGACGGCAATAGGACACCTGTTGGCATAGGGACATCCTTGTGAGGCACTTCCCTTTGAAACAGCTGTGTAGAGCGGGACCTTGCGCGCCTTCTTGGTTGAGGGAATCGATGAGATCAGATTGATCGTGTAAGGATGCTTAGGGTTATTGAGAACTTCTTCGGTGGTGCCAGTCTCAACGACATGCCCGGAATACATCACGATCACTTTCGATGCGATTTGCGAGACGACTGCAAGATTGTGACTGATCAGCAACATACTGAGCTTTCGCTCCTCCGCTAGATCTTTCAAGAGAGAGATCAAGTCCGCCTGCACCGTCACATCGA
>JBJTGO010000169.1:0-1241 GCA_046093985.1 Actinomycetota bacterium | reverse complement strand
AGATCCCATCGCGCGGGTTTGATCACTCTTTCGATCGCACTCTTCCTAATTATCGTTACCCTCTTCGCGCCACTCTTGCGCCGGATCTTTGGGCTTGATCCAACGATCCGTTACAACGAACTTCTCAACGCTCAGGGATTTCCTGCCGGAGGATTCAACGGAATCAGTCTTGCCCACCCCTTGGGGCTAGAACCCGGAATCGGTCACGACTTACTAAGTCGGCTTCTATTCGGCGCGAGAGTCTCATTCACAGTCGCATTGATCGTCACTATCTCATCAGTTGCTGTCGGATTGGTGATGGGAATCATCATGGGCTATTTCCGAGGCAAGGTGGACGGCGTGCTCGGTCGTTTCATCGACTTCCTTCTCGCTTTCCCAGCCTTCTTCATGATCGTCGCACTGAGTCTCCCGATGGTGCAACGTCTGGAACAGACCGGACTTCTCGAGGGAAATGCAGCGCGGATGGGCTACCTCGTCATTATCTTGATTTTCTTCGGTTGGCCTTACCTTGCTCGCGTCATCAGGGCCCAAGTCCTCTCGATCCGCGAACGTGAATATGTACTCGCTGCCAAAGCAATGGGCGCCTCGCACCGTAGGGTCATCTTCAAGGAGATCCTGCCGAACTTGTGGAGTGTGGTGATCGTCTATCTCTCGCTCTCGCTTCCAGGCTATCTCACGGCGGAGGCGGTCTTCTCATTCCTAGGACTTGGCGTGCAACCTCCGGATGCGACATGGGGCCTTCTGATCGCTGATTCGATCAAATACGTGATGACCAACCCGACCTACTTCTTCATCCCTTCCACGCTCTTGATCATCGCGGTGTTGACCTTCAATCTCCTCGGAGATGCGGTTCGCGACGCTCTTGATCCCAAGAGTGAGATGGGTTGAGAGGTTTGCTGTGGGTTTGATCGCCTGCGGTGAATTGGAGGGTTAGTCAGCAGTAATCCAGTAAGTGAAGTGAGTAAGAACAGGAAGAACGAGAAGGAGGAAGAGAGAAAATGGAAACTAGACCAGCGAGAAAGACTCGCTTCGGATCGAAGATCGTCGCTGCATTCGCGGGAATCTCGCTGATGGGTGGGGTCTTGATCGGTTGCTCGTCTGCAGAGCAAGCAGAGGGTGGAACGCTCATCTTCTTGACCAATGCAGAGGCATGGACACATGCTGATCCAAATCGAAACTACACAGGTCGTGATCTCGCATGGTTCAGCTCCTTCATGCATCGAACACTCACCTCCTATATG